>CAZCAL010000370.1:0-5115 GCA_964496625.1 uncultured Verrucomicrobiaceae bacterium
GCGGAGGAATTCATCCAGTAGATAGCCATTGGCACCGTGAATCTCTACGCCATCGAAGCCTGCTGCTTTGGCGTTCGCTGCAGCAATGCGGAAGCCATCGACGATGGCGGGGATTTCGTCGTCGCTGAGTTCACGCGGGGTTTCGTAGGGCTTCTTGCCTTGCGGGGTGTGGGTCTCGTCGTTCGTGATCGGCAGCGGGCTTGGTGCCACTGGCTGCGCGCCGTTGTTCAGCAGGGAATGACAGGCGCGTCCGCCGTGCCAGATCTGCAGGACGATCTGTCCGCCTTTGGCATGAACAGCGTCGGTGACTTTTTTCCAGCCAGCGATTTGTGCGTCCGAATAAATGCCAGGTTCACGCGCACCAAAGGCGGAGTTGCCCTCGATGGCCATCGTCGCCTCTGCAATGATGAGCCCGGCAGTGGCCCGTTGGGAGTAATACTCCACCATCAGATCGGTCGGCACGTGGTCAGCGTCAGCGCGGCAGCGGGTCAGTGGTGCCATGAGGATGCGGTTGCGGAGCTGAAGGGCACCGAGGGAAACGGGGGTGTAGAGGATGGCTGTGGACATTGGGAGTTTTGGATTTTGGGGGGATGAAAAAAAGTGACTGCTGAATTAGCCGAGATGATTGGTGAGGACAACGCGATAGCGAGCCTTCCCTGCGCGGAGGTGGTCCAGGGCTTCATTGGCCTGGGACATGGGGAAGACCTCGGTCGTGGGGGCGATGCTGTGTCGCGCGCTGAATTCCAGCATCATGTCCGTCGTCGCAGGGCTTCCCAGTGGGGAGCCTGACACTGCCTTCTGGCCAGCGATCATCGGGAAGGCCGCAAGGCCGAGAGGTTCCAGCACGGCACCGACGGTGTGCAGACGCCCTTTCGGCTTCAGTGCGCCGATGTAGGTGTTCCAGTCGAGTCCGACGTTGGTGGTGTTGAGGATGAAGTCAAAGCTGGCAGCGGCTGCGGCGATCTCTTTGCTGTCGCGAGAATTCACCGTGCGATGGGCACCCAGTTGGAGCGCTTCTTCGCGTTTAGAATCGCTGCTGGTAAAGGCGACCACCTCACAGCCCCAGGCGCGCAGAAACTTCAATGCCATGTGACCCAATCCACCGATGCCGATCACGCCGACGCGATCTGTTGGCTGCACGCCACATTGGAC
This sequence comes from uncultured Verrucomicrobiaceae bacterium, assembly GCA_964496625.1. GTDB lineage: Bacteria > Verrucomicrobiota > Verrucomicrobiia > Verrucomicrobiales > Verrucomicrobiaceae > JACKQF01. The sequence goes on from CAZCAL010000370.1 coordinate 1,153, forward strand.
GATGGGGTTGAAGACGGTGATGCCTCCGCAGAAAAGTGGTCCTGCGCTGGCTGCATCCAATCCTTCTGGCAGCGGGCTTACCCAGGTCCAGTTCGCCCGGACACGATTGGCAAAGCCCCCGTGGCGTCCCACGATGGTGCCCTCTGCACTGGCGCAGAGGTTTTGATTGCCAGAGAGGCACTGCGCACAGGCACCGCAGCTCCCTGAATACCAGCCCAGGCCCACGCGGTCGCCGATCTTCACACGTTTCGTGTGTTCGCCCAGGGCAACGACCCGACCCACAATCTCGTGGCCCGGCACAAAGGGATAGCTGGAGATACCCCAGTCGTTATCGAGCATCGAAAGATCGCTGTGACAAATGCCGCAGCTCTCGACGGCGATTTCGACCTGCTCGGGACCCAGTTCACCTGGATCGTATTCAAAGGATTGCAGTTTCTGTTTCGCTCCGAGTGCCGCGAGGGCGGTGATAGTATGGCTCATAGGAATGGAAGGGATCGATCAATGGTTAAGCTTTGCCGCCGTAGCTGACGTAGTCATCGAAGTCCAGGTACTCGAACCAGGTGCCAAGGTCTTCACGCATTGCGCCGCCCGCCTTAGCGATCTGCTCGTTGATGTATTCGCGACTCTCGTTGTCGCCCGGCACGGCGGATTCACGGAAGGTGCTCCACTGCGCGATCTCATAGTCGCTGTGTTTTCGCGGGGCATTGGCTTCTACCCAAGCAAGAATTTCCGCATCGCCCAGTCCCTTGGCCACTTCCGCCTTCAGCACGTCTGGATCAATGCCTGTAAAGTTCAGAAAGCGCTGGTCGAGTGGGCAATTGTAATGGTAGTCGCCGTTCTTGCCGATGAGCGAAGCGCGACATTTATCGAGCATTCGTGGCAAAAGGACGTAACCGCCAAGGCGGACTCGGGCGCTGCGCGGGGGGCGCTGGGTGAGATCAGTGGACATAAAAATTGCGGGCAATGGGTTAAGCACCTGATTACGCGTTGAGGGCCGCTTCAATGAAGCCCTTGCTCTTCACTCCCGTGATGGTGGTGACGGGTTGCCCGTTCTTGAAGACAATCATCGTTGGGATCGCCCGGACATTAAAACGTGCAGCCAGATCGGGGTAGGCCTCGGTATCCACCTTGGCAATCACTGCACGACCCTCTTGTTCGGCAGCGATTTGGTCAAGAATGGGGCTCAGCATCTTGCAGGGGCCGCACCACTCTGCCCAAAAATCGACGAGGACTGGTTGGTCAGTGCTAGTCAGAGTGGCATCAAAAGTTTCAGCAGTGAGTGACGTAGTTTTCATGGGATTGGATTCAGTTTACGAATTGATTAGACCGGTCGGTTTATTTTTTTGAATAAAAAATCAGGCCGTGTGTGGAGCAAGCGTTGCCTTCACGAAGACGATCGCTTCCCGCAGTGGCGCGACACTCCGCGTAACCGTGGCGCGGTGCATTGCCCCGGTCCAAAGGTCGATGATGAGCGGCGCAAGGAGCTCTGGGCTGAGGTTGGGCTTCATCACACCTTTCTCGATGCCTTCCTGGATCAGCGCGTGGTAGATGCTCGTCCATTCGCTTGCTCCCTGGGCTAAGACATCCCGCATCGGTTCGCTGAAGTCCGATACTTCCGAGGAAAGTTTGACTACAAGACAGGGGCAGCGCCCTTGATTTTCCAAGACCTTAGCAACGTTCGACTCGAAGTAGGTGAGGAGGCGTTGGAGGGGGTTTGGCTCCGGCGATTGCGAGAGCAGGAGGTTACGCTTGTAGGCGGTGGAGCCGGTGACGTAGTGCTTCAGTAGCTCGACACCGAATTGCTCCTTGGACTCAAAGTGATGGTAGAATGACCCCTTCGGCACCTTCACCGCAGAGAGGATCTCGCTCAGGCCCACGGAATGAAAGCTCTTCTCGAGCATCAGCCCTTCGGCTGCCTCAAGAATACGTTCTTTGGTGGTTCGCTCGCTCATTCAGGGCTGAGATTAGACCGATTGGTCTAATTGGTCAAGCGACTTTTGAAGAGAAGGTATCTAGTGGCGAGCGGTGGCCAGCTCTGCCCCCATGCATTTGGAGCAAAGCTGACCTCAAGATGACGGCCACTTTCAGGCGCGCAGCCGGACGGCTCGATGGTTCCGCTGAGCGGGACGGTTCGGCACCTGCCCTGCCACCTCCCCGGATTTCAGGGTTTTAGAATTTCCGCCCAATGCGACAGCCTTTGACGCATTGTGATCAAAAATCCCCCCTTTGTCTCCGGCATGAGGGCGAAAGCCGCCAGCAGGAAACCCTGGGGACACCGAACAGCGGAAGGAGACGCAGTTAGGCATCCAAACCAAGCATTTCCTTGGCGATCCACCGTCCGCCCCCGGAAGAACCACCGCACCCGACGGTATTGAAGGAACCGACAAAAGGGTTCCCAGCCATCCACGCCGAGGACAAGGTTTCAGAAGCCTCCCGCATCCAAGGAATGATCAAGCAACCTGAAGCATATCGATATTCAGGCACCTAATATCAGCTCCCTGAGAATTCCAAATGATCAAGCAACCCAAATGACTCCCATCGATGCGGTAAATCGCACTCCAGCATTGACATTAGAAGGCTAGCGAGCCGATGATGACCCGAAATTGAACGCCAAAATATCGTCCGTCGCGATATTGGACGGTACTAATACCACTGTTCTGCAACAATATGAAGATCCTGCTACTCACATTTGTCGCGACATCATTGTTGAGCGTGGTTTCGGGTGCCGAAGAAGTTGCTCCTGCGCTGAAGATGCACATCGCACGCTTCAGCAGGGGATCAATCGTTACTTCCGAAGATTGGCCCGCTCCGCTTTTCAACGGCGAGCGTAAGTTGATTCCGAATAAGGTGTCCGACAAGGAGTCCCACATCGTTTCCCTGAAGCTGATCCCGCCCACTCTGCTAAAAGATTACAAACTAGGAAACACTGTAGAACAAGATGGGTGGTATTTCACCGACGTAGCAGCAAGCAATTCATCCTCAGAAAAGCCGCTTTGGATTCTAGTGATTGCAAGTAAGAAAGGAGAGCCCTATCTCTACTTCAACAGCGTATGGTAGCCGGAATAATGAAGATGCAGAACAAGACGTCACTCCTAACTCCTGACCCGCCTCCAGTTCCAGCCACCATGACCGCTACAGCCTCAACCCCGTGTTCGACCTTCGCCCCCGGTCAGGCGTAGGAGGACTCATCGTTCTCCCGAAAAATGCCCGGACCAGACCGCAATCGAGAAAGAGCCTTCGCCGAAAAGTTGTTCGCGCGTCTGGGCGTCGTGCCGACTGGGTGGGAAGAGTCAGAGCGACCTGATTGCCATTTCCTACTCGATGACAAGCATGTCGGAATGGAGATTACCGAATCAACACCCCACGAGAAGTATTGGGGAGCCGACATAATCCAGAAGCTGTCCGATAAAGATCCTCTCAATCCGATCATATATTGTTCAACAAACCTTCGGAACCATGGCCGGAGACGAAGTCGTGAGGAGCTGTTCCAGGATATGCTGAACAGGCCTGATGGATGGGTTAATATGGCAGAGAGTCGACAGTGGTGGTGTGAAGACGTCAGAAGTGTATGGGCCAAGAAGCGCGCGAAGCTGAACGAGCCCAGTTTTCACAGATTCGACGAGAACTGGCTTCTTATCTGGGATAATCACGGGCTGGGTGACGACGAGGTTACCTTCCATGAAATCAAGGATGAGGTGCGTCGCACTCCATTCTTCGTGGATGAATTGGATGAGTTTGACCGCGTGTTTGTTCTGTCAGGTCGATACACGTTTGATTTCAAGCCAAGGTGCTTCAGATTCTGGATTGAACTGGATGACGGCAGGTGTGCCTTGCCTGCCCCAAAGGGAGAACAAGGCGGAGCACAGAACCCCTGACCCGCCGCGAGTTCAGATCGTCATGGCCTCTCAAACATCAACCCACAGTCGAAGCCTCGCCCCCGGTCAGGGGTCCTGTGTCCTTTGA
>CAZCAL010000371.1:0-5110 GCA_964496625.1 uncultured Verrucomicrobiaceae bacterium
GATTGATTTGCCAAGGCGCGCTTGATGGATTGTTTGATCCACCAGGCTGCATACGTGGAAAGCTTGCCGCCCTTGTTGGGGTCAAAGCGTTCCACGGCCTTCATTAGGCCGATGTTACCTTCGGAGATCAAATCGAGGAGAGGCAATCCATAATTGGCGTAATCCTGCGCGATTTTCACGACCAAGCGCAGGTTAGCGCGGATCATGTGCGAGCGTGCCTCTGGGTCACCGCGCTTGATCCGTTCAGCGAGCTCGACCTCCTGGTCGGGGGTCAGCAAGTCAGTCTTGCCGATCTCCCGAAGGTAGATCTTGATGCCGCCATCGAGTTCCATGTTAGACATTTGTTAGTTGGGTCAGAAAGTAAAAAAGAGCTTCGTCCCCACCTTTATACATTAGTGGAGAACCTGTTCTTACGCTATGATTACCGCTTTTCTTCCAAAATGTTGCAGCATTTTTTTTGCCAAATTCCGATTGAGGACGAAAAAGCAACATTTGGAGGGCAGATAACAGAACAAATGAGCTGTAACTCGGTTGAATCTGAATGCGGGGAGCGAGTCAATAAAAATAGCTGAGTTTTCAGAATTATGATGAATTTGGGGTGCCTAAGCCCATTTCGATATCGCAGAGGACGACTATGCCGCAGCGAAATGAAATAAGCCTTTCATCGATATATAGTCTGTTTCGGGTGATTTGTGACAAAATTTCATCATATTTAAGCAATTAGATCTCAAATAGGCTGAATTCGCCCATCTCCAGATCGGTTCAGTGGGCAATGCTACATCCGGGACCGACGGTTTCAAAGAAGTCGGTGCCTTTGTCATCGATGAGAATGAAGGCAGGGAAGTCCTGGACCTCGATTTTCCAAATGGCCTCCATACCGAGTTCGGGAAATTCGACGACTTCGACCTTCTTGATATTTTCTTTAGCCAAGATGGCCGCCGGGCCGCCGATGCTGCCGAGGTAGAATCCACCGTGTTTCTTGCAGGCCTCTGTGACTTGTTTGCCTCGGTTTCCTTTGGCAATCATGACCATGCTGCCGCCGTTGCTCTGGAAGAGATCTACGTAGCTGTCCATTCGCCCTGCAGTCGTTGGCCCAAAACTGCCGCTGGGCATACCCACGGGAGTCTTGGCCGGCCCTGCATAATACACTGGGTGGGCCTTGAAGTAGTCTGGCAGGGCTTCGCCAGCGTCTAGCCGCTCTTTGAGTTTCGCATGAGCGATATCTCTGGCGACGATAATGGGACCGCTGAGCAACAGCCGAGTCGTAACCGGATATTGGCTGAGCTCGGCGCGAATCTCTGCCATAGGTTTATTCAGATCAATGTGGACGGCAGCCGTGTCCTTGCGGTGGCGCAGCTCTTCGGGGATGTATTGCAGAGGATTGGTCTCCAGCGTCTCGATGAATACGCCCTCGCGGGTAATTTTGCCTTTTGCCTGACGATCTGCGGAGCATGAGACGCCGATGCCAATCGGGAGCGAGGCACCGTGGCGAGGGAGTCGGATGACTCGGACGTCCAAAGCGAAGTATTTGCCACCAAACTGTGCCCCGATTCCGCAGGTGCGAGCCTCCTCCAGCATCTGGGCTTCGAGGTCCAAGTCGCGAAACGCGCGGCCATGCTCGTTGCCAGTCGTGGGCAGGTTGTCATAGTACTTTGTTGAGGCCAATTTCACATGCTTCATCGTCGCTTCTGCGGAAGTGCCGCCGATGACAAAGGTGAGGTGATAGGGCGGGCATGCGGCCGTGCCGAGCGATAGCATCTTCTCGGAAAGGAACTTCACGATGCCCTTTGGATTTAACACCGCCCGTGTTTCTTGATAAAGGAAAGCCTTGTTCGCAGAACCGCCGCCCTTGGCGATGAAGAGGAATTTGTAGGCGTCTCCGTCAGTAGCGTAGAGGTCGAGTTGCGCGGGCAAATTCGTGCCGGTGTTCTTTTCCGTGAACATGTCCAGCGCCGCATTCTGGGAGTAGCGTAGATTGTTCTCGGTGTAGGCCTGATAAACGCCTTTGGATAAAGCGCTCTCGTCACCTCCCCCAGTCCACACTTGCTGGCCCTTCTTCCCCATGATGATCGCCGTGCCGGTGTCCTGGCAGAAAGGAAGCAAGCCCGCTGAGGCGACGTCTGCGTTTTTGAGCATCGTCAGCGCCACCATGCGGTCGTTTTCGGAGGCTTGAGGGTCATCCAAAATAGCGGCCACCTGCTTGAGATGTTTTGGCCGCAGGAAAAAATTGATGTCGTGAAACGCCTGATTTGCCAGCAGAGTCAGCGCCTCTGGCTCGACGACGAGCATTTCCTTGCCCCCAAATTTTTGGACGGAGACGTGTTCTTTGGTCAGCAGACGATACTCTGTATCGTCAGATCCGAGTTCGAGGAGTTCTTGGTAGTGAAAGGCGGGCGTGGGCATGACAATGTGATACTCTGAAATGGGATACGTCTCAGGGCAAAGGGAAAGGCTGCCCATCTGCTGCTACTGATAGGTTCCATCGTGCTTTCAGGACTTACGGGCACGTTTGCGGGCCGCCTTCTTCTTTGCGCGGCGAAGCTGTGGCGGTTCTTCGCGGACGACACTCTCCACTGGCTCTGGCACGCGGAACCAGTCTCGAAAGCGATAGGCGTTCACGACCCGCACGCTGGGATCATGGGGATGCCAGTGATCATGCGGCGTGCGGCAGGCTAGGAGATGTCGGTCTGCGGCATGATCGCCGAGGAATCCCCTCACGGTGTGCATGGCCTTAAGATGCCGCGATTCGTCACCACTTTCAGACCACTTCACTTCGACGAATTGCAGGCGACCATTCAGCCAGATCGCAAAATCCACCTCCACGCCTTGAGCGTCGCGCCAGAAGAAGACCTCGGCGGGGCTTGCCGCTGCTTGAATGGCACGGTGCAATTGCCCCAAAACAAAAGTCTCCCAGATAGCGCCGACGAAGGGCGATTCCTTCAGCTGCTCTGGTGAATGTATCCCCAGAAGGAAGCAAAGCAGCCCCGTGTCCTTAAAGAAGAGCTTTGGGGTTTTGATAAGCCGACGGCCATAGTTCCGGAAGTAGGGAGGCAGGAGGTGGATGACGTTTGATGCTTCCAAGACACTGAGCCACTGTTTGGCCGTGGTTGCGGCGACGCCAACATCTGCACCCAGGCTTGCGAGATTCACCAGTCCACCGGAGTAGGTAGCGCAATATCGGATGAAGCGTTCAAAATCTCGCAAGTTCACCACGTTGATCAGTTGGCGCACGTCACGTTCTAGATAGGTCGCGAGGTAACTGGCGTAAAAGTCTCGCGTCATCATTTCGGGGGATCGCCACAGCTCTGGATAGCCTCCTCGCCACACAAACTCCTCGACGCTCGGCGGATTCAGCGGGTAGGCATCATGAATTTCCGCAGCCGAGAGGGTGTCCATTTCCAGGATTGCACAGCGACCAGCGAGGCTCTCTGACACGGATTGCATCAGCGCGAACTTTTGCGATCCCGTCATCATGTAGTGCCCCATCCTGTGGCGATCTTCATCGACTGCCACCTTTAGATGGCGGAAGAGCGCCGGGGCGTATTGGACCTCATCAAGTACGACGACTGGGTGCCCCTTCAGAGCATCCAGAAAACCCATGCCATTGTTCTCTGCTTCATAGGCGACGGACGGAAGATCCAGCGTCAGAAAAGGTGCCTCTGGAAAGAGGCTGCGCAAGAGCGTTGTTTTGCCGGTTTGCCTAGCCCCTGTCAGTAGCACCACTGGAAAATGCGCCGCCAATCCGCGAACACGGTCTGTGAGATGGCGTGGAATGGTGGTACTCATAGCGTCTTTGAATAGACAAGACTGTAATGCGGATAATCCATGATTCAATCCTATATTATCCTAATTTCCACCAATAAACAGCTCAATCCTATATTACATCGGCGCTCCAGGCCGCACATAAGTTCAGACGAAAACCGTTTTGAGGTCAAATAAACCTCAAAAAGTGCTCATTTCACCACCGGCTCAGCCGCTTCCGCGCGTTTTTTGAAGGCGGATAAGCTGCGATAGGGAAACGGCAATGGAGTGGAGGGGGGCATTCGGTCGAGCACTGACTGAAGTTTCACCCTGGCCTCTGTAGCCTGTGGATCAGAGTCAGAGGAGAGGGGGCGCTGTTCATCGGGATCCCTCTGCAGATCGTAGAGTTCTCCTTTCTGATTCAACTTAAATCGGTGATCCCGAACGACCCGATCTTCTGCATAATGGTTAAAGATCCACTCTCTTGGGGATTCGGCCTTGCCTCGCAGGTAGTCCGCTTGGGACTTGCCATCAAGAACGACGTTCTTTGGAATGGCCACGCCTGCAAAATCGCAGATTGTCGGCAAAATATCCGTAAAATCGGCCAGGGCACCCGTCCGCCCAGCAGGGATGACGTCGGGACTGTAGGCGATTAAGGCGACATCGCCGCCAGCTTCATTGATCTGATAGAGTCCACCTTGAACAAGGCGGCCGTTCGCTCGGGCAGAGAGGGTCCTTTCGGTTCCGTTGTCAGACGCCACGATGACGATGGTCCTTTTCATCAGGTCGAGCACTTCCAACTCATGGACAAGCGCACCGACCTGCTTGTCTGCATAGCGCAGCATATCCGCGAAGGCTGCATGCTCGTCGGCGGGTGGAGCGGCTCGATTGTCGGGCGTCGAAACGACATGCACCTTCATGTTCTGGCCGTGGACGAGTGGCATCGCGTGGTAGAAGACGAACGGCCGGTCCTTATGCTTCCGCACAAAGTCGACGGCGGTTTGTTGGAAGAGATCGGGGCCAAACGCTCCTTCGTGGGTCTGACGCTCACCTTTTGAGTTGATCGTTACGGGGTCCCAGTAGCGGCTTTCAATCTTGCGAGTCGCCTCCGTCAGGAAGAGATGATCGTTTTGCTGGATGGCCGTCTGGAATGCACTCTGGAAATCAGCGTCTGCCTTATCGCGGTCGATACTCCCTGGCCAGACCAAGTATTCATTGAAGCCATGCCGCGTAATTGCATCGGGCTCAGCATAGAGGTTGTTCACTTGCCATTTACCCGCCATCCCGGTGGCGTAGCCCGCGTCCCGCAGCAGTCGGGCACAGGTCACGTCCCGGTGGGGATCAAGGCCGCCGCCGCTGGAGAGCGCTG
>CAZCAL010000372.1:0-5110 GCA_964496625.1 uncultured Verrucomicrobiaceae bacterium
GACGTGGATGTCCGGTGGTGTTTGGGCGCAGTCCGCCCAACCTGCTGGTGCTGCGCCAATCGTCACTCCAGCACCCCAGGTCACTTACCCGCCGGCGGTCACTCCGTCTGCGACTCCAGAGAACCCATTTGCAGACTCTCTGACGCTACAGGGATTTGTCAAAAGCACGGGTATCATGGCCTACCCGCTCATCGCTCTGTCGATGGTTGCCTTTTTCTTGATTGTTCTTTATACCTTCACGATTCGACAGGGCACCGTGGTCAGCGATTCTTTCATGAACTCCGCTGATTCCTTGATTCGAAAACAGGATTACCTTGGACTTTTGGCAATCTGTAACCGTCGTAATGAGTGTATTGCTCGTATCACCGCCAAAACACTGGATTTCGCCACAAGGAATCCGACGGCCAGCTTTGAGGAAGTCAAAGAGGTCACGGAGGCAGAGGGAAATCGCCAGTCTAGCCTTATGCTCGCACGGATCGCGTATCTCGGAGACGTTGGTGCGGTGGCCCCGATGTTGGGCTTGCTGGGAACGACTTTGGGGATGATCACGACCTTCCATGAAATCTCCAGCAAGGAGTTCGGGGGATCAAATCAATTGGGGCTCGCAAAGGGCGTTTCGGAGGCATTGCTTTGTACGGCGTCAGGTCTGGTGATCGGCATTCCAGCACTCATTTTTTATTCCATTTTCAGAGGTAAGGTGAACCGATTGATCTCCGAGATGGAGGCCGCTACGACTCACTTGATGGCGCTGCTGGCGGTGCAGTACAAGCGCGCTGCACGCGCTGTGGGTGGCCGCTCCGGCCCGACAGACGGGCAGGTGATGTGAAACGAGGGTCAAGATTAGCCACTTCTGAGCCATGAATTTTCGCAAGCAACATTCGATTGAGCCGACACCAATGCAGTTGGCCCCGCTAGTGGACGTTCTATTCCTCCTGGTGATTTTCTTTGCTGTGACGCAGCACTACGCCCGCCATGAAACGCTGATGGATGTAAGTGTGCCCGCAGCTGAAACTGGCCAGGACAAGCCAGCCCGGAACGTCGGTGAAATCATCGTCAACATCAAACCTGATGGTGAAATCATCGTAAATGGCCAAACGCTGACGGAGGCTGAATTGCTGGTGAAGTTAAAGAATATTGTCTCCGTCTACAAGGATCAGGCAGTGATTCTTCGCGGTGATGTCGCAGTGAAGTACGAGAACGTCATGAAGGTCCTTGATACCTGCCAGAAAGCAGGAATTTGGAATATTGCCTTCGCCACAGTAAAGCCTGAGGACGCTCCAAAGCAGTAACTTTGAAACGAGACATGGGATCTGGGTTCACATTGAGTTTTCGCCGTCACACAGTGATCTGTGCGTACATCGTTACCGCAATCCTCTGGAATGGCAGTCTAAGTGCGCAGCAGAATCCGCCGCCACGCGCACAAGTCGTGGAAGATGATGACGTGCCGAAGGCCATTCCCATTGAACGACCTGGCACAATGCCTCGGCCCGCGATTGTCGTTGAAGACGTTCCGACGCCGCCCCCTGCCGTGCGCAAAGGACCCGATGAAGATCTCTATACCTATGCTTCGCTCTTGTTTGAGCGCGCTGAGTGGCCGATCGCCGCACAGTCGTTTGCGCAGTATTTGCAGAACTACCCTTCGGGCGTTCATGTGCCGGAGGCACTCTTTCGCATCGGAGAATGCTACATGAAACAGAGTCTAGCGGGCGATGCAGCCCGCTACTACGAAGAAGTGGTCGCGCGTTATCCGAAATCGGAAGGTGCGCCTTCTGCGGCCTATCGGCTTGGTGCCACTAGGTTCAATGCTCGTGAGTTTGAAGATTCAGTGAAGTTCTTCAAGTTCTGTGAAACGCATTCAACCAACCCCTTGGTAACGCTGGCGGCAACTTACAACCGTAGTCAAGCCCATGACATGCTGGGGCAAAAGAAGGAGCAATTGACGGCTCTCCAGGCCGTCATTGCCGTCGAAAAAGATAATCCGTACCGTGAATCTGCCCTACTCACTCTCGGCAGGACAATGCTGAAGGATGATAAGGTGGATGAGGCTCTCAAGATGTTTAAAGACCTCATTGCGACCACGAAGGAAGGGAAAATTTTAGCTGAAGCCAGTGTGAACGTTGGTGTGCTGCTTTCAGAGAAGAAACAGAACGATGAAGCACTAGCCTATTTCGAAAAAGCTCTTGAACTCCCAGACACTCCCGATGAAAGCCGCGGAGTCGCGCTGGTTGGGGTCGTCCAATCGCTCTACGCCAAGGGCGATTACAAGGGAGTGGTGGACTGGTACAACCGCAATGCGTCCGTACTGCCTCCAGGAGAGAGTCGCCCCAAAATGCTGCTTCTCGTCGGGAACGCCCACCGCATGAGCAAAACCTACTCTCGGGCAGTGGAAGTTTACCTTCTAATCGAGCAGAATCATCCAGACTCAGAGCAGGCTTTCGAAGCGGGCTATTGGAAGCTGTATTGCTTTTATCTCCTGGACGACAAAGACTTGGGCGATTTTGCTTCGTCCTTCCTCGCTCGATACAATAAGAAGTACCCTGATCATGAGTTCGTCTCCCTTGCGGCGCTGATTCGTGCGGATTTTTACTTCAACAAGGGTGACTTCGCGGAATCGGCTGAGAGCTTTCTAGAAGTGAAACTGGACAAGCTCCCCGAGAAGCTGCGACCAGGGGCACTCTTCAATCAGGGCTATGCACAAGTTGAGGCAGACAAGTCTCAAGACGCCATTGCCACACTGTCCCTCTATCTAACCGATTATGCCCAGCCGGCTTTGATCCCACGGGCGCTGGTGTACCGAGGTATCGCCTACCGGAAGGTGAAGGACATGGTCAAAGCGGGGGCTGATTTTGAGCGTGTGGTGAAGGAGTTTGGGAATGGTGATGAAGCTGAAATGGCTTTCTACCAGTTGGGATTAATTTCCACTGAGCAGCGCGATGTTGCAGGCATCGTGAATTGGTATGAGCAGCTCGTGAAACGGTTTCCGGATAGTAAGGCAGCTGGTCAAGCGTGGTTTGGGATCGGTAAGGCTGAGTTTGAGCAAAAACACTGGACTAAGGCTCTGCCTGCACTCGAGACGGCGGTCCGCAAGAACAGCAAAGACTACCTTGAAACTGGCAGCCAAATGATCTTTCTGTGTCATTATGCAAATGAGGATATCGATGGTTTGGCCTCCGCCATTGATACCTATTTGGCAAAGCGGCCAGGTGGCTCCGTGCCGCCGAATGTTTTGGGTTGGCTGGGTTTAAGTCTCTTCGCCAAAGAGGATTTTCCTCGCAGCGTAAAGTACCTTGAGATGGCGACGACTCCTGCTTCGCCTGCCAACACCCAGCCTGCGATCTGGAATTACTTGAGCATGGCAAAAGTCGAAACGGGAGACTTTGACGGCGCGGTGGTGGCGGCAGATAACTATCTTGCGGTCACGCCACCCAGTGGTGAGCGTGGGCAGGGGTTGCTTACAAAGAGCAAAGCGCTGCTCGGGAAGAAGGATTTTTCAGGGGCTTCGGCGGTCGCTCAGGAAGGACTGTCATTCATCAAAACGGGGCGTCTTCAGGCGCAGTTAATGATGGAAGAGGGGGATATCCTCATGGCAGAAGCGCGCAGCCTCATGAATAACAATGATACGGCAGGCGCGATGCAGAAATTTGCAGCGGCAGCGGCTAAGTATATCGTTCCTAGCCAAATGTTCGTCGATCCAGAGATCACGCCGCTTGCTCTGTTTCATGCGATTGAAGCGCTCGTCTCCGCAGGAGAAAAGGCTAAGGCGGAGGAACTCGTGAAACAACTCAAAGAGAAGTATCCCGATTTCGATGCAAAGAAATACATTGATCAACAACAGGCCAAGGAAGGTCGCTGAAAGTTATTTTCTGGTTGCAACCGCATGACGACGAGTGAGGGGACTCCACCCTCCGCGCTTAGCCTCTTCCGCTGCGAGAACATCGTAGTCAAGGATAGTTACCCCATTTTTGCTGACCGTTTTGCGTGGTTGCTGGTCGTATTCTCCGCTGCATAAACTTTGGTTCGGTTGGAGCCCTTGTGCGCGAATCCCTGCCAAATCGGTGATGGTGTGGATAAGTTGGAAAGAACTGCACGGCGTTGCAGTGTGGTTGCGTAATCGCTGAGATTTTTGAGGTTCAGCACGCTCAAACGCTGGGGAAAGCCACATGAACATCGGGACGTGCAGCACATCGACCGTATTCGTGCCGTGGGCGAACGCCAGCATTGGGGCATCCGCACCGTTTTCTCCGTGATCTGGGACGAAGCTGAAGGTCGAGGCTGCATCGGGGATCTTATCGAGTTCGTTGATCAGACCCGCTAACACCTCATCTGTAAAGGCGATGGAATTATCATAGGCATTCTGCATCACTATCTTGTCTTTAGCGCTTAGGCTGGGTTTTAATCTTGCGATGGGGCAGGCGGCAGGGTCGGCTGGATACCGAGCGAAGCTTTGCGGATAACGATCAGCGTAATTTGAATGGCTACCCATGGTGTGACATACGATCAGCACCCGTGGCTCACCCTTTGATAAGATGTGCTGAACTTCTGGGATAAGAGCTGAGTCGAATGCGGTGCGGTCGATGCCAACACCGCTGGCATCTACGAGTCCGCTCAGGAATTTTGCTTCATTTGCATCCTGTGCGTAGCGTGAGCAGGTAGTGTCTCCCAAGCCGTGTTTGTTGGGTGTGGAAAGCCAATAAACCTTGTACCCTGCCGCCTTGAAATACGAGGCTATACTCGGCATTTTTGACGCTTCTTCGTGCTTGCCTGGTCGAGCGCCAGTCAGAATCATCGGCACACTCATGGCAGTATACGAGGCACCGGAGGCTACGTTGGTAAAGTCCAGTAACCCTGGGATAGCTGCCAGTTTTGGCGAAGTGTCTCGTGCGTAACCATGGAGGGACCAGTTCTCATATCGGCAAGCTTCACCGATCACCACCAGGTGAATTTGTCTCTGGTCTGGGTGAGGAGCAGACACTTCGGCATGAAGAGTTCTGCTAATCACACTGCGATCTGCCAGCTGTGCCCGCAAGTCTTGGGCTTTGATAGCACCGATTAAGATCCCTTCCGGAAACATTTTTTCAGCCCGCGCAAACGATGGCTTCCAGCCAAAGTC
>CAZCAL010000373.1:0-2910 GCA_964496625.1 uncultured Verrucomicrobiaceae bacterium
AAACTGGGCAGCGTGCGACTGCAGAGTCTGTGGACGAGCATATTTACGCGACGGAATTCGATCCCGCAAAAGGCCGGGCTGAAGACAGCCCTGCGGTGCCTGCCGGGCTCAGTGCAGTGGATCTGCCCACCGCTACGTCCTTTGAGATGAGACCCGCCGGGGTGCGGTGCGAGGTCGATCCTGTCCTCAGCCCAGATGGAGCGCTGATTGATCTGAACTTAGCTCCAGAAATGACGATCTATTTGGGGGATAAAGCGACTGCTTCTCTGCCGCACGAAACGGGTGAACGGGAGTTGCAAACGATGCCACGTTTTTATTCGATCAAGGTCCAGACCTCAGTCCAGGTTCAGAATGGAGGCACAGCCCTGCTGGGCATTCATCTGCCGCCGGACGAGAATGGGGCACCCGACCAAACAAAACGTATCTTGTGTTTTGTCACTGCCCGCGTTCTGAAGCCCTGAGGCATTTACGAGCGCTTTACAGACGGCGGTGGAGGTGGCGGTTAATTTGGCACCGCTATGAAAATAAATGCTCTGTTGTCGGCTGGTCTCTTGGGACTGGGTTGGATGTTGGGACTGGGAAGTGCGCCTTGCGATGCCAAGGAGCGTGATCCACGGCCGCGTGAAGAATCGGTGGTGCAGTTGGCACTACTGCTGGATACCAGCAACAGCATGGATGGTCTCATTAGCCAAGCTAAGAGCCAACTTTGGCGTGTGGTGAATGAGTTTAATGGTGCACGCCAGCATGGTCGCCAGACCGTTGTGGAGGTTGCCCTCTACGAGTACGGCAACAATAGTCTCAGCGCTGGCACGAATTACGTGCGGCAAGTTCTACCACTCACGCGTGATCTTGATGCGGTGTCGGAGGCTCTTTTTAAGCTGACGACAAATGGCGGCGAAGAATACTGCGGGGCGGTCATCCGCGAGGCATTGGATAAGCTGTCCTGGGATAAAGATGCAAACACCTACAAGGCGGTGTTCATCGCAGGGAATGAACCCTTTCGACAAGGACCCATAGAGCCAGAAAAGGTCTGCCGGTCTGCCATCGGGAAGGGCGTGGTCATTAATACGATCCATTGTGGCGATGCAAGGCAAGGCCAGGAAAGTGGCTGGGAAATGGGCGCACGAGTGGCGGAAGGGAAGTTCATGACGATCAATCAAGATCAAGCCGTGGTGCACATCCCGGCACCTCAGGATGAGGAGATCACCAAGCTCAGCACGGACCTGAACAAGACCTACATCGGCTATGGGAATGCGGCACCAGCAGCGGCAGCCAAGCAAATGGCGCAGGACGCGAATTCAAGCTCGCTGAAGGCGGAAGGGGCGGCTGTGCAGCGGGCGCTGACCAAGGCCTCCGCGAACTACTGCAACACGGGCTGGGATCTGGTCGATGCACAGCAACGCGGTGGCGTAAAGCTTGAGGAGATTAGGGAAGCGGATCTCCCTGCGGAGATGAAATCAATGAGCCTTGTAGAGCGCAAAGCCTACGTCGATGCGAAGGCGGCGGAGCGTCTGAAGATTCAGGCGCGGATCAAGGAACTGAATGAGCAGCGGCTCAAATTCATCGCGGAACGCGAATCACGAGCAGTCGGAGAAAAGACCTTGGATCAGGCGATCTGCCTAGCTGTACGTGAACAAGCGTCAGCTCGCGAGATTGAGTTTGATCAATGATTGAGGGCGAGGGAGAGAAGACGAGCCTTCTCTCCCTTACCACTGACAGTGCTTAACGGAAGCTCTTGGCGAAGTCGTCTGAGGTTGCTTTCGCAACGACCTTGGTCTTCTGGAAGGTGGATTTTTCCCCCTTCTCAATGAGCAGCCGTTCATAGTCGGCGGAACTCATTGGGAGATCGATGGCTTTGTCCTGCCAAGTGGAAAGCAGGATGGCATTGGCGAGTTCGACGCTGCGGATGCCCTCTTCTGCTGGGGAGAGGAGTTTCTCGCCATTGAGGATGGCGTTGGTGAAGTTTTGCAGGATCTCGACGTGCTGACCGCCAGCGTCTCCAGCTGGGATATCCATGTGCCAGGACTCTGGCATGGCGAAGGCGGCTTCTGCTTCCATGCAGAACTTGCTCATCTGCGTGCGATTGCGCTGGAAGTGGATGTGGGTGCCATCGGTGACGGTGACGCGGCCTTGCTCGGCGGAGATTTCCAGTTTGTTCACGCCGGGGGCTTCACCGGTGGAAGTGATGAAGGTGGCGGTGGTGCCATTGTCGTACTCCATGATGGCGGTGACATCGTCTTCGACTTCGATTTCGTGGAAACGGCCAAATTTGCAGAAGCCACGGATCTTTTGCGGCATGCCAAAAAGCCACTGGAAGAGGTCCAGATTGTGAGGGCACTGGTTCATGAGAACGCCTCCGCCCTCGCCCTTCCAGGTGCCGCGCCAGCCGCCGGTGGCATAGTAGTAATTGGTGCGGAACCAGTTGGTGACCTCCCAGTGGACGCGGCGGACTTCGCCCAGTTCACCGCTATCGATGAGGTCCTTCAATTTCTTGAAGGTGGAGTTCGTGCGCATGTTGAACATGGCGGCGAAGATTTTGCTCTTGTCTGTGTGCGCAGCGATCAGGCGTTCACAGTCGGCTTTATGAACGGAGATGGGCTTTTCCACCAAGACATGCAGGCCGGCGTTGAGTGCTTCGATCCCGATCGTGGTGTGGGAAAAGTGCGGCGTGCAGATCAGGATGGCGTCGATGCGACCCGAGCGGATCATTTCGCTGACATCGGAGAAAGGATGCTCACCCTCGAGTTGGGCTGGCAGGACGCCAAAGCTTTCGCACATCGCGGTGACGCGGAGGCCTGGGACTTTACCTGAGCGGATGTTATTGAGATGGGCCTTGCCCATGGTGCCGAGGCCGACGATGCCGAGTCTGACGTTTTCCATAGTGAGGCCAAGCCTAGGCGGGAGGGTGGG
>CAZCAL010000373.1:2920-4360 GCA_964496625.1 uncultured Verrucomicrobiaceae bacterium
ATTCGTCAAGGAGCGCCTCTGTAAAGGTGTCGCCCGCATCTCTGGGTTGCGTAAAGGAACGACCTCCGGCAGATTATACGATGTCCAAAGGCACACTTTTAGTTACAGGCGGCGCAGGCTATATCGGTTCCCACACGGTGAAGCTTTTGCTAGGAATGGGGGAGCGCATTGTCGTCCTAGACAGCCTCGTGTTTGGTCATCTGGACGCATTGGATCACGACAAGGTCACTTTTGTCCATGGTGAGATGAGCGATGCCGCCCTAGTTGAGGAAGTTTTTGCCACGCACAAGCCCGAGGCGGTGCTCCACTTTGCTGCTTTCTGTTATGTCGGGGAATCGGTGGAAGATCCGCTGAAGTATTATCGCAACAATGTCTGCGCTCCCTTAACTGTACTGGAGACCATGCAGCGCCATGGCTGTAAGAGGTTCATCTTTTCATCCACCTGCGCTACCTATGGCGATCCTGTAACGATGCCGATAGACGAGACTCACCCTCAGCAACCAGTGAATCCTTATGGTGCCAGTAAATGGATGCTGGAGCGCGTGCTAAAGGATTGTGGCCGAGCCTGGGGGCTGGAGTGTGTGTTTCTGCGCTACTTCAATGCTAGCGGCTGCGATCCAGATGGCACCATTGGCGAAGACCATGACCCTGAAACCCACCTGATCCCGCGCATTCTCATGGCGATTCGCGGGGATATTGATTCGATTACGGTGTTCGGGACGGACTATCCGACCCCGGATGGCACGTGCATTCGCGATTACATCCACGTCTGCGATCTGGCCAACGCCCACGCTTTGGCGCTAGACTACCTGCGCCGTGGCGGCGAATCGACTGCGGTGAACCTCGGCACGGGGCGGGGATTCTCCGTGAAAGAGATTATCTCAACGGTAGAAGAAGTGACGGGGAAAAAGGTGCCGGTTAGCTATGGGCCGCGTCGTGCCGGTGATCCGTCTGAACTGATCTGTCAGCCAGCCAAGGCGAAAGCAGTGCTGGGCTGGGAAGCTCAGTATAAGGACCCACGCAGCCACATTGAGTCCGCCTGGCGCTGGATGTCTAGTGCGACGGCTGGGCGTTACGCGAAGTAGGATCAGCTGCTTTTGTCGGTAAGCAAATGTGTGCCAGTCTTTCGAGGGGGAGGGAGATGGCTTTTTACCTCTGGACGGGATGAGAGTGCCTTGCGAATTAGCTGCGGTGGGATCACCCAGGATTGGCAGGAGGGGCACTGATGGCTGGTGCCTCCGACGCCAGCGGCGGTCTGCATCATTTGTCCACAGCCGGGGCAGGTGAAATTCAGGGGAAATTCAGCGGCGGGATTGGACTCTGCCTCCACATGCCGTGGTCCAGGCAAGCGCGGCCTGATCTCGATGCGGTGGGCTTTTTCCGCGGGCGATATGTCTTCTTCGGCTTCTGGCATGGGGGTGGTTCTTTGGGATACTGGAC
>CAZCAL010000373.1:4370-5108 GCA_964496625.1 uncultured Verrucomicrobiaceae bacterium
GGACTTTACCAGCGATGGCCGCATCCAGCAAAGGGAATGAGTAGGTAAGGCAGTTCGTGGGAGGCTGGCTTTGGCGGGCGGGCGTCTTCGGGGAAACATTGATGCTCCGTATGGTTAAGGGGAGGCGATAGATTACCCAGCGGCTTACTGCGTTGTCGGAGCGCACCCAGTCACTACTGGCACGGAATCTCTATGGAGGGGACGCCGGTCTCCCCGACGAGTACATTTTTGTGGGTAGGGACTTCGACGGCACGGCTCCCACCGCCGCCGCATCCAGCTTCGTGGAGATACCTTTTGGGTCTGTCCAATGGACTGGGACGATACGATTACAGACCAAATCCTTGGAGGCTCATACAACCATCCTCAACCAAGCACTGATGGGCTTGAACGCACTATCGCTGGCTGGACTGGATTTGTTCGGCGGCAACTTGACCGACGGGGCGGTCAGCAACTAAAACTTCTTTGATGACTTCGTCTTCCGCGTCCCGCCAGCTCCAGAGCCCGCAGGCTGCCTTGAGGCGGATAGGTCTACTTTAGTTTCCACAGCGTCCCATCACTGCGGACATAAACCGCGCCACCGCTGATGGCAGGGGTGCAAAGGATCGTCTCCTTTAAATCGACAGTGCAGACGATTTCCCCCTCCGGTGCGGTGGTGTCGACCACCTGAAACGCCCCACGCTCGCTGGCAATGTAGAGAAATTTGCCAGCGGCGACGGGAGAGCCACTGAAGGGGCCGCT
>CAZCAL010000374.1:0-5105 GCA_964496625.1 uncultured Verrucomicrobiaceae bacterium
CCCAGTTCATCGCCTCAAAGGTTTTCACACCGTCGTTATTGGCGAGAACTTCATCGGCGATATCGACGCGACAGCCGCCGATCTGCTGCTCAATGAGTTTGGCGACGGCGTGGGGATCCTCACCTTTGTGGTCCAGCCGGATATTGATGAAGTTGACCTGTCCAGTTTTGCCAGTGACCTCCTGCAAGAGCGGTAAGGACATGATGATGGCTCCATTTTCCACGACGGCCTTGCCATCCACGACAGCCGCGACCTTGAAGTCTTCGACCTCGATGGTGAGCGTATCACCGACTTTCTTTTCCAGCATCTCGGCAGCTAACTTACCCAGCACGACCGATTTGTCCTCCCCTGTCGCAGGCAGTTTACCGTCAATCAGCTCCAGCGAATCCCAGAGGAAGCTGCCCCACTCACGGCCCGACACCACCATGGTGGGCACCTCCTCGATGCTGAGGATTTCAGTCAGGAGGTTCCCGGCAGCGGCGACACCGGGAGTTTTGCGCACGTTTTCGACGAGATTATCCGGAAAGGGCTGCGCCAAAAAGCCGCCACCGGTCTTGCGCACGACGAGATCGGTGCGACGCGCCTTGTAGGCGTCTGACCAGCTCTCGCCCAACCCCCAAGCGAGCCCCAGCAGGGCGACCACAGCCCCAATCCCGAGGCCAATGCCACCGATGGTGAGGATCGTCCGCGTGGGGCGACGGAGGAGGTTTTTGAGCGTGAATTGAAGTAACGTCATTGTCGGCTAGGAGACAGATTTTTCTGCTGTGCTGCGGTTCGTCCGCTCATCTGAGACGATGAGGCCATCCTTCATCGTGATGATGCGGTCCGCGTTCCGTGCAACGGCGGGATCATGGGTGACGAGGACGATGGTGTTATGCTTTTCTCGATGGAGGGATTTTAGCAAATCCATGGTCTGCCCGGCACTGCGGCTATCGAGATTCCCAGTCGGTTCATCGGCGAGGATGATCGATGGCTCATTGGCCAGACTGCGAGCGATGGCGACGCGCTGACGTTCGCCCCCTGAAAGCTTCGTTGGCATGTGATCAAGGCGGTGCCCCATACCGACGGACTCCAGCAATTCACGCGCGCGGCGCTGACGTTCGCGGACAGACCAGCGCATCTCAAACATAGGCACCTGAACATTCTCGAGGGCCGTGAGGGTGGGCATGAGGTGAAAGGCCTGAAAGACGAAGCCTATATTGTGGGCGCGGAACGCAGCGAGGTCTGGAAGATCCGCCACACTTTGGCCGCGAAAACGAATAGTGCCTGCGTCTGGGACATCGAGCGCGCCCAAGAGGCTGAGCAAGGTGGACTTTCCGCTACCGCTGGCCCCCATGATGGCGACAAATTCTCCGTCGTGGACCTTCATGCTGACCCCACGCAGCGCTAGGACATGGCCGTCGTCGAACTCGCGCCGCACGTCATCCAGCTCCAGCACGGTTTCAGGAGGCGAAGATGGGGCGGTGGGTAGGGTGGCAGAAGGCATCGTCTGTGAAACTGCACTTTAGCCGCCAACCGGGCTGGCGTGCAAGTGCTAAGCGGCGCTGACGCGATCCAGCGAAATTCCCTTGGGCTGATAGACGCAGGCGGGGTCCTCAGCAAAAGGATCGCCCGTGACGCCGTAAGCGCGGGCGCGCGATCCACCACAAAGGGTGCGGAATTCGCAGCGTCCACACTTGCCACCCAAGGCGTCGCTGTCCCGCAGGGACACGAAAAGCGGGTGTTGACGGTAGATGGCAGCGGGATGCGCCTCACGGACGTTGCCACAATCGAAGGGCAGGAAACCACTGGGAGAAACGATACCAGTGTGGGAGATGAACATCACCCCGCGTCCATCGCGAATGCCCATTGGCGACCGCAGCCCCGGCCTAGCTCTGCCACTAGCCCCCATTTTTTGCATCAGCACGCGCCGGAAGTGGTGCCCCTCTGTCGTTTTCACCGCAAACGGGGCCTTTCCCACCAAGGCAGCCATGTCTTCAAAAATTCGCTCAATATCTTGCGGATCGGGCAAATCCATAGCCCCAGCGCGCCCGGTGGGGACCAGCAGGAAGACGCTCCACATGGCAGGCTTCAGCTCGTACATCAGCTCCTTGAACGCCTCAAACTCGGGGACATTCTGCCGAGTTAGCGTTGTATTGATCTGCACACTGAGTCCCACCTCATGCGCCCGTCGAATCGCCTCAATGGTACGGTCGAAGGTGCCCGGCACCCCGCGAAACGCGTCGTGAGTGTCGCGGGTGGCACCATCAAGGCTGAGAGAAATACGATCAACCCCTGCGTCCTTGATTTCTGCGAAGTCCGCATTGAGGAGACGCGGAGTCGCCGAAGGGCTCAATCCGACGTGGAGCCCGGCCGCAGTCGCTGAACGGACAAGATCAAGGACATCCCGCCGCATCAGTGGATCCCCGCCGGTAAGGATGAGCATGGGTGGAGCCAGCTCCGCCAATTGGTCGATCAGGCGGAGGCTCTCCGCAGGGTTCAACTCGTTTGGGTCTCGCTGCGGTTGAGCTTCGGCACGGCAGTGGCGGCAGGCCAAGGCGCATGCGCGGGTAATTTCCCAGAAAACTAAAAACGGGCGTTCGGAAAAGTCGTAGCCACTGGGAGGAAGAGCGGGTGCATTCATGGGAATAGGAACGCCAAACCACGCGACTTCGCCCTCCGCCTGCTGCGCAATGCAGGACCAATTTTGTGCAAACGAACCAGCCCAAAAGGAAGTCGGGGGCAGATTTGGGATTTCGGCACTTGCAAATTGACGTGTTCGGAGTCAGACGGAAGGTGTCTGACGGTGGCTTCACCTCCAGGCTACCTGCAAATGCCCAACCCTGCCTCAACACCTCTATCCAGCGATACGATCCCACCACTGATCGACCTTTCAAAAATACCGAATCCGGTAATGAAAGCCGTCTATCCCGTATTGGGCCCGTTGTTGAATCGTTTTCTCAAAATCAAAGAGATCAACGAGCTTGAGGCGGGGGTCGCACGCTCAGCGACGCCGGAAACCTTCTTCTCCACCACGCTGGACCTGCTCGGCACGAAATACGACGTGAGCGCATCAGACCTTGAGCGCATCCCGGAAAAGGGACCCGTCGTCGTCGTGGCCAACCATCCGCTCGGCGGACTCGATGGTATTATTTTGGGCGACCTGCTAAAAAAGCGCAGGCCTGACACCAAGCTGATGGCGAACTATCTGCTGAAGAACGTCCACCACGCAGATCACCACATGATCTTTGTGGACCCGTTTCCGAACGGTGGCACAGCATCAAACATCGCCCCCCTCCGTGAGTGTCTGAAGCATCTGAAGAACGGCGGACTGCTGGCAGTCTTCCCCGGCAATCGCGTCTCCCATTATCAGAAGGATCGAAAAGAAATCTGCGATCCGCCCTGGGTAACGCACATTGCTTCCCTCATCCGTCGCAGCGGTGCCAGTGCGGTGCCTCTTTATATCGACGCAGCGAACAGCAAGTTTTTCAGCTACGTCGGGCTCATCCACCCGCTCTTGCGCACGCTTTTCCTGTCCCGTGAATTCATGAAGCGTGGCCGATCCAAAGAGCCAGTGCGCGTCCACATTGGCACGATGATTCCATCGTCAAGATTGAAGCGATTTGAGTCTGACGAAGACATGATCCGATTCCTCCGAGTGGGCACCTACATGCTGTCAAATCGTCCGGAGTCCACGCCGCCGGAGGCACGCAAAGGCAGCATGGAAAAGCCGGAGGCTCAACCCATCGCCGCCCCACTTCCGCCAGAGCAACTGGAGGAGGACATCCGCGCACTGCCACCTGAGGCCAAGCTCATCGATCAGGGGGATTTTGAAGTCTACATGGCACGCTACCACCAGTTGCCACACATCATGCATGAGATCGGGCGTGGTCGCGAAGAGGCCTTCCGCTCCGCAGGTGGTGGCACATTGGCCGCATTGGATCTCTGCCCACAGGACGAGTACTATCACCATCTATTCCTTTGGTCGAAGAAGGATCGCGCGATCGTCGGAGCGTATCGGATCGGGCTAGCTGATGAAATCATTGCCGCTCACGGAACGCAGGGCCTGATTTCGAGTGGACTTTTTCACTTCAAACCGGAGTTTGTCGCAAAGCTCAATCCTGGCTTGGAACTCGGGCGATCCTACATTGTGCCGAAGTATCAGCGGAATTATAGCTCGCTGCTTCTGCTCTGGGGCGGGATCATCGCCTTCATCGCCCGCAATCCAAAGTACAACATCACCTTCGGCTCCGTCGGTGTTAGCCAGGGGGACGAATACAGCCCGGCCTCGCGTACTCTGATCATCGATTACCTCCGGAATCAGCATAGCGAGCCCTCTCTGGCCGTTCAGATCGAATCGCACAGCCCCTTCACGGGCATCCAATTTCGTGGAATTTCCAAGGAAGAGATTAGCAGCAACGTCACAAGCGTCGAAGACGTGTCCGCACTTATCACCGGCCTTGAAGAAGATGGGAAAGGGATGCCCATCTTGATCCGGCACTACACCCGGATGAATGGAAAGATGTTAGAGTTTGGTGTCTGGAAAAATCACAGCAACGCGGTGGTCGGATTCCTCGTCACCGACGTCACCACCGCCGACCCAAAGCTAATCCGCCGCTACATGGGCGACGAACTCTTCGCTGCCTTTCGCCGATACCACGGACTGCCAGAAAGCACGACCGAACCGACCGCAGAAGACCACGCCGAAGCTGCGTGAGCAGAATTGGCCTCGCCCCTTGACGTGCGGCCATCTCTCCGCGACGGATCACCGCTATGTCCCGCCCCCAGTACTCGAATCACTCACGCAGCTCTGCCCCACCCGCACCACCGCCCGGTAGCGAAGGATGGACACGTCCGTGGCTGCAGATGAAGTACTATTCCTTTCACCCGGCGATTTTCCCTCGCATGGTCGGTGCCTCATCGCCCGATGCCGCTGCGGGGGATTTGGTCACGGTTTATGACAAAGAAGGGCAACCCTTTGGTGCCGGATTCTTCAACCCGAAGGCACGTGTCCCGCTGCGGGTTCTGCATCACGGCGCATCCCCCTTTTCAGAAGAAGATCTGGACGAACTACTCCGCACCGCCCTGCGACTGCGCAAGGATGTCCTCCATCTCAATGAAGCGTC
>CAZCAL010000375.1:0-5102 GCA_964496625.1 uncultured Verrucomicrobiaceae bacterium
CGTGGCTACTGGCGCCGTGAGAGGCCCAGCGAATCGCAGTGCGCGTTCGATCACTTGCGAATCGCTGTCTTGCAGGGCGGCGAGAATATCGTCGTCCGTCAACGCCTTGAGTCCACGAAGCGCGCTGAGTGCATGGAGCTTCGCCATGCTGTTGTCGCCGCTGATGACTTTGTGCAGAAGTGGCACTGCGGTCTTGTCTTGGCGCTCAAAAAGGAGCCGTGCGGCGGTGTCACGATGCCAGCCGTTGGTGTGACCGAGCGTTGCGACGAGTTCTTCCGTTGATGCGCTGCCTAGCTTCACGCCGGTGCGACGTTTCCACTGCGGATCATCTGGGGTGATGCGAAAAATTCGCCCGCGATTGTTGCCGTTGTTAAGGTCGAGGTGTTGCTTGATCTCGTCTGGGATGCTCCAAGGATGCTCAATGACTTCGCGATACATGTCGCAAATGTGCAGGCAGCCATCGGGTGCATTGGCGAAGTTGACGACGCGCACCCAGGTGTCTTTGGATGCCGCAAATTCGAAGCCGTGTTCGTCCGCAGGACGCTCGCCGACGAGGCTAATGCCGTCTTCGGTGGGACGGATGATCTTGCGATGCACAAGCTGTCCTCCCGCGTCGCCAGAAAAGCTGTTGTTCACGAACTCGGGACCGTAGGCATCGCCACGAAAGATCGTGGTGCCAGTCGCACCGGTGAAATAGCCACTGACTCGGCCACCACCTTCGACCACACCCTTCACGACGCCCGCGATGCGCCAGCGGGTGCGGATGATGCGCCAAGGTTCGTCAGGGCTGATGCGGAAGACTTCCGCTGCCCCACCGTCGGCCGCGATGCTCTGGCGTGAGGGTGGCATGGGGACGTTGTTGCTGCGATTCGCGAAGCGGTCGTCATAGACCCAGTATTGGAGGTGGTCAGAATTGGAGCAGCCAAACTTCCGCCCGTAGGTGTCGTAGCTCATGCCATACTGCGCGCCGCCCGTCTCCATCCCGAATTCATAGGTGACGGGATCGAACCACAGATCTTTACCGCCGAGTTCCTGGCCTGGCACTTCGGGATGCTTGAGGCAGGTCACGATGCCGCGATTGCCGCCTCCCGCCAAGATGTGGACACGATTGTCGATCCCCCATTGAAAGCTGTTCATGAGGCCCTGAACGTTGAGCAGTTTCAGCCCCGTGCCGATCCCTGTGAAGACCTTTTCACGCACCTCTGCCTTGCCATCACCGTCCTTGTCTTCGAAGCGCCAGATGTCTGGAGTGGCACCGACAAAGAGTCCACCATTTGCCCAGATGAGCCCCGTCGGCCAGGGGAGATCATCGGCAAAGATGGTGCTGGTTTCAAAATGGCCGTCGCCGTCTTTGTCCTCCAGCATGGAGATGCGCCCGAGGTGCGGAGTGACATCTCGCTTCTCTGAGTAGTCGATCATTTCGCAGACAAACATGCGGCCATTTTCATCGAAGCAAAGGGCGATGGGATCGCTGACCTGCGGCTCATTGGCAGTGAGTTCCAGATGGAAGCCCTTCTTCACTTTCCATGTCGCGATGGCATCTTTTGGTTCAACGGCGGGGTAGTGTGGCAGTTCCTTGATCGGGTCAACGGTGGCGTTGCCTTTCGTTGCACCGTAGGCCTTGGCATACGTCGTTTTTGATTTGATGCCGTCTTCTGCGATTGCGGCAGTGCAAACGAGGAAGAGGAGGAGAGTGCGGTGAATCGTCATGAGAATGGGAGGGAAAGTTTCACTTCAAGGACCTGAGCCAGGCGACGAGGTCGAGCAAGTCTTTCTCTGGCAGGGTCTGATCAAGCCCCATGGGCATCAGGCTGGTCGGTAGGGTCGTGTCGCCTGTGATGCTTTGGTGAGGGATGTTCCTTTCTTGCCCCGCGATATCTACGACCAATAGACCCTCGGCAGTGTGGCTTTTGATGACGGCCATTGCTTGCTGACCATCGCTGGTTTCGATGAGATGGGCTTCGTAGTCGCGGGCGAGAGTGTTGCTGGGAAAGAGGATGCTCTCCAGGATGTCACGCTCCGTTCGGATGGCACCGATGTGGGATAGATCTGGGCCGATGGGGCGACCCACTTCACCGATCTTGTGACAGGCGATGCACGTTCCTTTGCCACTCTCGTAAACCAGTTTGCCTGCGGTGGCGTCCCCTTGGCGGATAGCTTTATCAGCGAGGGGGCTAAGTTGACGCTTCTTTGCCTCGACGGCTTGTTCTGCCTTTTGAATGGCAGGTAATAAAACTGTTTCAAAGATCTCCGGCGGCTGGGCATTGAAGGTGGTGCGGTAGATGCTCTCCTGCTGGCTGCCGATGGCGGGGTTTTTGGCAATCTCCGCTGCGATGGCGCGGGCTACATCGACATCACGGGATTTACGGGCTACCGCCATGAGCTCCTTCAATTCGATCGGGCCAACGGTGGCAAAGACTGGGGCGAGCGCGAGTTGCTCTTCCTTTTGCGCGGGTGCTGCTGCCAGCATCGTGGCGGCTTGGATCTTTGCTGCGGCGGATGTCGCGCTGTCCGTTAGCGTGGTTTTGAGGAGTGCAAAGGTCTCCGCTGTCAGCTTGGTCTTGGCCATTGAGTCGAGCGCTTTGAGCCTCAAGGACAAAGGGCGCTTGGTATCGTCCGCGATGGCCTGGAGGCGTGGATCAAAGGCGGGGCTTTTCAGGCGCTTGATCGCGTCGAGCAAAAGGGGCAGCGGGGTGTCAGCGGTGTCAGACATCTTTTCCAGCGGGCTGATCCAGTCTGCATTCGAGACGTTGCCACTCTGGCCTGCGATGATTTGCAAGGCGGTGAAGCGCACTGCCTGCTCGGCGCTACTGAGCATCAGGCCAATGAGTTTTTGTGTCTCTGGCTTGTCGATGAGTGGGGTGCAGAATCCTAGCAGTGCGCGAAGCCGTTGAGAAGAAACAGGCGCCGTGCGGAGCCAGTCTCGCAGTGTTGGGGCGACCCATTCGTCGGCGTCGCTGTGTTGAGTCACGATGCCGAGTGCGGTGCTTGCAAGTGCGGCGTCTTCGGCGTCGAGCTGTTTGGCTGCGATGCCCATGCTGAGGTTTGTGCTGGCCGCATCATCAGGCTCAAAGGCGACAAGCATCCGCCGTAGTGCGACGGGGTTCGCGGTGTTGCGCAGGTCGTCCATGGAGACGATGCCCAGCCTGCGTGCGGCAAAGATGGCTGCATGTTCGGTGGGCGCATCGAGTTCCTGGCTGAGGATCTTTTTCAGCGAGGCGATGGCCGCGTCGCCATCCATTGTGTCTTGAGCCATGGCTGCAAGAGCGTGGAGCCGTGTGTGTGGATCGGTGGATTCCAGATCGGCTGCGCTGGGCTTTGGCAGTGCGGCGAGCTTGGGTGCCGGGTTTGATTGTGGTGGAACGATGCGGTAAATCGCGCCGAGAATGTCGGACTTGGCCATCAGGCTGGAGGGGCAACCAATGCGGAACCAACCGCCGGTATTGATGAGCAGCAGGGACCCATCGCGAGGGTCTTCCATGACATCCGTGAGGTGGATGTCCGGATCATGGAGCTTCACAAATTCGTTCTCCGTGGCCTTGTAGGTGGCTCCCGCAGGGGTCAGTTCCATGCGCACCAGACGCTGGGTATTGAAATGGGTGACGAGGAACTGCAGGTTCGGCGACGCATAACTGCGCCAAAAGCAGCAGCCGCTGACGGCGACATGACCAAAGTTGTACATCACCGGCATGGTATCCAATGTGCGCGGCAGGCCTTCGATGACCTTCATCTGATCTCGCCGTTCATAGACACCGCCATAGAGCCAGTGGACGATGGTGTCGCCGCGAGGTTGGCTGTAGTAGAGGTTCTGCACCCCAACGATGTCGCCGTCTGGAGTGAAATCGACCTCCACCGGATTGTCACCGGCGAGGAGAGAGTGCCATTGGACATCGCTGCCATCAGGCTTGCAACTCCAGATGCCGCTAGATTTGCCTTCTTGGACGATGTTGCCTTCTTTGTCCGGCACCTTGTAGCCCTTGCGTCCGTGGCACCAGTAAAGGCGTCCATTCGGGTGGAGGAAGGGGCCATGGATATCCGCAGCATTCCCCGTGTAGTCATAGCCAGAGACGATGGCCTCGCGTTGATCGGCGACGCCGTCATTGTCCGTGTCTGTGAGCTTCCAAAGGCAAGGAGGCGAGCCCACATAGAGACTGCCATTGAGCCAGAGCGCACCCTGCGGAAAGGTCATCTTGTCCGCGAAGATCGTGCTCTTATCATAGACACCGTCTTTGTCAGTGTCTTCGAGCAAAAGGACCCGGTTCGGTGGATTGGCATCGAGCTGAGCTTTGTTCCAGTTCACGCCGACTGCATCCCCCACAAAGAGGCGGCCTTTGTCATCCAGACAGCCCATGATCGGGTGAGTCACCAGCGGTGCCGCAGCGGCGAGTTCCAGCTTATAGCCTTCGGGGAGATCGTGTTTTGGCAGGGGCTGCGTGGCCTTTCCGGTCAGGACAGTGGGCCGTTTACCGCTTTCCGGGATCTCATTCCCCTTGTCTGGCGGCAAGTCTGCGGCTGTGAGAGTCTGGCTGAGCAGAGCCAGAGCGAGGGAGGTCAAGGTGGTGCGCATGGCAGATCCTGGGGTTAACGGTTGGTCTGAAGCAGAAGCTATCAGAACCAACCCCAGGAATACAAGCACGCCCGTCCAAGTTTATCCGTTTTCCGTGCCGGGGATGCGTACTTTTGTGACCCCTGGCAATCACCCAGACAATTCCAAGGCATCGCCTGATTTCAGCCTCTCAGCCTCTCAGCCTGTCAGCTTTTTAGAGTTTCAGCTTTTCAGCTTTTTCTAACCCCCGCCCATCAGCTAGGTGTCTGATTTCAGAGTTTCAGCTCTTGAGAGCTTTGAGCCTTCTTCGTTTTGGTGGACGGCAAAAGTTGGGTGACTTTTCTGCGGAGAAGGGGTATTCCGGCTGGAAAATGAGGGCACTTTCCATGGGCTAGGGGGCATAAGATCCCAGATCTCCCTACCGCAAAAACTTCCCCACGTTTCAGGAAAGTTTCCTCTTCTTCTAGGGTTGAAATCCTTGCCAGAACTTCCTCCAGGCGCTTTGATAACAGCCATCCACCCGGAAATTTCGAGAAAGCCGTTCATGCCCCGCCCC
>CAZCAL010000376.1:0-5078 GCA_964496625.1 uncultured Verrucomicrobiaceae bacterium
ATAAAAGGGTCGTGGCACCAGCAATTTCGACTTTGTCGTGCTCTGGGCTACCTCCCCAAACCGAGCCCTCTCGGCGGAAGAGGCGCAGCTTGCGGTCTGGATACCAGTCGCCATGTAAAATCCAGCGTCCCAGGAACCAAACCTTCCGGGGCATGAAAGCTCCGGTGAAGCGCTTGTCGTCGCCCTTTTCGAAGAATGCGATGATGGAGGCCCGCAGTTCAGGGGAGAGTTCCTCATCGCAATCGAGCGCCAGCACCCAAGGCTGGGTGCAAAGCTGGAGCGCCACGTTTTTCTGGTCGCGATGCCCAAGCCAGTCCTGGTGCAGCGTCTGCGCACCAAACTCTTTGGCCACAGAAAGGGTGGCATCCTCGGAACCTGAATCAACCACCACAATCTCCACCGCCAAATCGGCCGCGCTCTTCAGGCAACGGCGAAGATTGGACTCTTCGTTTTTGGAGATGATGGAGATCGAAAGGGGCAGGCTTGCCATGGGCGTGTCAGTGTGGCGCATCATGCAGCGATGCCAAGCAGCATCTCACTGCCTGAAAAAAGACCCAGTTGTTCACACTGAGGGCTTGATCAATTATCCTGTCTATTATAGATTATCTAATAACTCATGATAATTTGTCTGGAATCCTCGGTGCTCGGCGGTTACCTCTCCAACGAGGTGCCTGGGCTGGTCACGGGGCTGTTACATTTAGCTGGGCGGAAAAACCCAATCAGGTTGGAATTGGAAGGCAACTTCCTCCGCGATATCGCCGGATGTAGAGTGGAGTTTCACAATCCTTTGCCGGAGGGAGATGCCGATGAAGTTGCAGCACTAGCGCTGCATCAAGGAGGCCACACGGGCGTCATGACGGCCTCGTATCGAGTGGCCAAGATGCCAAGACGGAAAAAGAGAGTAGGAGGGGGCAATCCTCTTCCAGATCCCCCGGGGCTAAAGAATCTACTGTTTTTTGAGTGGTTCAATCTCGAAGGGCAGCGCATTTTGATCCAGTCTTGGCACCTGCAGTTGCGCGTCTCATCGCCTGCTTGGCAAATGGCCAAAGAAGATGAGTCCCTAGTTTTGAGACAAAGCCGCGCTCGTCGGAAGCATTTCCTGTTGGGTGAGCGAAAGCGCCGCAGCGGAAGTGAGGAGGTCGACGATGCCATCGGAGGGAGGTATGAACCAGCGCAGCCCGGGGGCAATCCCTTTGCTGGTATTGACGACAGCACCCCAAAGTCGCGTCGCCCACGTCGGTTGCCCGCCGACCCAAAGGCTACACCTGGACAACGTTCGACCGCGTTAGAAGTGGAATTGCAGCGTTTTCGGGAATTGCTGACGCTTGAGCACGAAGGAACATCACGGCCAGCCGTGCTCCGCCTTCTTTCAACGGTGGGGGATCTTTCCGCTCATTTAGCCCAAGCCCTGCGTCAGTTTGTGGCTGCAGAAAAAGAGCAGTGGGACTTCTTGATTGTCGATTTGGAGCAGTCGTTGCCGCTCTTTGCAGCGGCGTTGAATGCCACCGATAAGTTGGTGCAAAACTCCGGCTCAGGTGTCGAAGGCCAATGGATGGGCAGCGTCCAAGCGTCCTTGCTCAACATCGAACTGCGTATCCGCGAACTCTTGACGCTGCTGCGCTGAGTCAGGACACTTCCAGACGCCCGCTGCTATCTCCGATGGTGTCCACGTGGACATTCATCTTTTGCAGCATGTCGACATACAGGTTTGTCATGGGCACTTCACCCTGGAGGATCTGGCGTCGCCCAGGTGTCCAGCCGCCGCCTGCTCGTCCTGCCAGAATGATGGGGAGGTTTTCGTGGTTGTGCCGGTCTGGATCTTGGATGCCGCCGCCATAGACGATCATAGAGGAATCTAGAAGACTCTTTTCGCCCTCCTGGATGGACTTCATCTTGTCAAGGAAGTAGGCGAGTTGGCGCAGGTAAAACCGGTCAATTGAGCCCAGCTTTGCCAACTTTTGAGGATCGCGCTGATGGTGGGAAATGGAGTGATGGCTGTCCGGAACGCCAATCTCAGGGAAGCTGCGGTTGCTGCCGTCATGGGCGAGCATGAAGCTGGCAATGCGGGTTGAATCAGTCTGGAAGGCCAGCACCAAAATGTCAAACATGGCGCGGATGTGGGCTTCGTAGGTTGATGGAACTCCATCTGGGACTTTTACGTCCGGCATTTCAGCGTTGAATTTTTCAGCACTCTCGATGCGTTGCTCAATGTCGCGGACGGCGGCAAAGTATTCATCAACCTTACGGCGATCTGCTGGGTTCACTCTCGCTTGCAGGCTCTTGGCTTCGCCGAGGACCGTATCAAGAACGCTCTTGCGAAGCCGCTTGCGGCGTTCAGCGTGAACGCCGTTTTCGGTCTGGCCAGCACCGTACCCGAAGAGCCGCTCAAAAGCCAGGCGGGGATTCATTTCGGGTGCCATGGGCATGGTGGCGGACTTCCACGACAGATTGAATTGATAGGCGCAGCTATACCCAGAGTCACAGTTCCCCGAATTCCTTTGCCCGTCGGTGCTGAGTTCCAACGAAGGGAGTCGAGTGAGATTGCCGATTTTTTCCGCTGCGATCTGGTCCACTGAGATGCCGAGCTGGATATCGGCACCGGCAGTCTTTTTGGGCATGCAGCCAGTGAGGAAAGTGGCTGTGGCACGTGCGTGATCGCCGCCTCCATTGCCGTGTGCGCGCGCAAGATCATGGCTGAGGCCAGACATGATCATAAAATCGTCGCGGTGCCTTTCTAGCTCCTTCAGGCTGCGAGAGAGCTGATAGCCCGCGCCGTCTCCTTGGGGCATCCACTCGTCCACGTTGACCCCATTGGGCACGTAGAGCCAGCACGCGCGCAGCGGGGCAGTAGCGGTGCCCTTTTCGACGGCAGCGGCGCGGCCACCCAGAGATTCTAGGAAGGGCAGCGTCAAGAAGGTGCCCAGGCCGCGCAAGACTTGGCGGCGGCTTGCGGCGTGTGTAGCAGAGGCTTGGGGGGAAATTGCGGGCATGAAGACACTACGCAATCGCTTGGATTTCCTTTCTTTGCAAGGCTGCCCTGCAAAACCAAAGTTGACGCACCTTCTGCTTGCCCCGGCGCGTATTTCCTCTACTGGAAGCGGTCAGGTAAGCCTTTCCAACAACAACCCAAACCAAATATCACCATGTCCCACACACTTCCCCCTTTACCGTATCCGACGGATGCCTTGGAGCCGCACATCGATCAGCAAACGATGGAAATCCACCACGGTCGCCACCACAACGCTTATGTGACGAACCTGAACAATGCCCTAGCAGGCAAGGCTGACCTCGAAGCAAAAAGCATCGAAGACCTCTGCAAAGACCTCGGCTCAGTGCCAGAAGATATTCGCGGCGCTGTCCGCAATAATGGTGGTGGCCATTTCAATCACAGCCTCTTCTGGACCGTCATGGGCCCGAATGCAGGCGGAGCGCCAACCGGCGCACTGGCTGACGCGATCACCGCTGCCTTTGGTTCTTTTGATGCATTCAAAGAGACCTTTGCAAAAGCAGGTGCCACTCGCTTCGGGTCGGGTTGGGCTTGGCTCGTCGTGAAAGACGGCAAACTGGCCGTGACCTCAACGCCAAACCAGGACAACCCACTCATGGACGGTTCCGGCACGCCGATCCTCGGTTGTGACGTCTGGGAGCACGCCTACTACCTGAAATATCAGAACAAGCGCCCTGATTACATTTCCGCATGGTGGAATGCCGTGAACTGGAACGCGGTTGCGGAGAATTTCGCGAAGGCCAGCGCGTAACTGCAACGGGCACTTTGAGACTGTTGAAAGCGCAGGGACGGTACGCCGCCCTGCGCTTTCTGTTTTTGACTGCCGCCCGCCGTATGCTTTGTTGATCTCATGAAAACGTTCTCCGCTTACTTCCTGTCGGCTTTGATGATGCTGTGCTGCGTGGCGAATCTTCGCGCCGAAGATCCACCGGCCAAACACACCTATGAGGGGGAGGTCACGGGCGTCGTCTGTGCAGCATGCAAGATGCACATTTCCCAGGCGCTCATGGAGAAGCTCCACGGCACGGTGAATGTGGATGTGTTGCGGGGGGACAAACTTGGAGTGAACAAGATCGTTATCGTCTCGACTGACCCCACCGTGACGGTGGAGACTGCGCGCACTGCGTTGGGGGACTTGGTATCGGAATACACCATCGTGAATCTGGCGGAGAAGAAGTAACGAGGCCGGGCGGGCAAGTCTGGCGTATCGATCCGCAAGCGGTGCGGAGCAGGAATGGTGAATCGGAGCGATGGGTGGTTGTCAGTAATTCACCAACCCAGAACCCAACCGATCAACCATGAAGCGCAACGAACCTGTTACCCACGTAATGACCAAAGATCCCGTCACCCTCCATCACGGTGACCCAATTTCCAAGGCCCGCCAGTTGATGCGGGAGAAGGGCGTCCATCACCTGCCAGTCGTGAGCGGAAATGAACTGATCGGGATGCTGAGCCTGACCGATGTGCTTCGAATCAGTTTTGGCGATGCTTTCCAGGCCGATGAGCGGGCAGTGGACGCCACGCTAGACCACACGGTGACGCTTGAGGAGGTCATGAAAAAGGATCCCGTCAGCGTGAGTGCCCACGGCAGCGTCCGTGATGCGGCGGAGATGCTGGCCAACGGAGAATTCCACGCCGTGCCAGTTGTGGATGGCAAGCGCTTGGTGGGGATCGTGACCAGCACGGATCTGATCCGTTACCTCCTGGCACTCTAACCACAGGTGGAATTCTTCACCACCCGCTTGCGTTCAGGCTCTTTCCCGGCTTCATGCAGGGATGCAAAGGCGCGATCAGGGACAGGGTGGATATTCCAGAGGCAGGTCTGACAGACGACGCACGATTTCCGGCGTCTCTGTCACACCTCGCAAAAGCCTGGGGCAAAATTTTCTCCAGGATGAAGAGGTCGCCCGGTGGATCGCTGACCAGATCCAACCGGACGGCGTCCCGTTTTTAGTTGAAATCGGCCCTGGTGTTGGTGCGCTGACAAAACATCTCGTTGGCAGACCGCAGCACCTCCTATTGGTGGAGAAGGACACCCAACTGGCTGCGGAGCAGCGTTCAGCGTGGTTCG
>CAZCAL010000377.1:0-5068 GCA_964496625.1 uncultured Verrucomicrobiaceae bacterium
GGCCTGCACATCCGGCAGCACGTCAAACAGTCCCCGCAGAGCATCCGAGATCGATGGCAAAGCTTGGGGCGGACTGCGGCGCGCTCGTTTCACCCCGAATCATGTCCCGTAATCTGGTCTGCTCAATTTGCTTTTTGCAACATCTGGCGAAGCGTCGGCAGCATTGTTGAATAGAGCGTGGTGCCACCGGCGCGGCTGAGTTGCTCGCCGATGAGTTCGGTTTCGGTTTCGACGTCGGCTGGGAAAATTTCGTCCTGGCGGTGATCGCCGCAGGAACCGCAGACATGCACGTACGGTGAGTCTGGATCGCGGCTGATGACAGCGCGCATGTCTTGGCCTGTCAGGGAGAGGCTCTGGATGGCATGCCCTTCGGGCACTTCTTCCAGAGTCAGTCGGATGGCTAGGCCACCAGCGCTGCGTCGGAATTGAAAGCCAGGGGCGCTTTCATCAAGCTCGCCACCCAGGCGTTGCGCCACCCAGGCACCCAGCAATAGCGCAGAGACGCGATGGCAACGCTTGTGCCGGATCGTGATCTCCTCCGCGCGAGGCAGGCTTGCGCAGGCGACGTTATCTTGAAAACACGCTGCTAGCGCCAGCCGCACGAAATGGGAGCGGGTCCAGCTTAGGTCGCGGATGTCTAGCTTTCCTCCGCTGCGTTTGCGTGCATCGAGCAGCACATCAATCTCTGCACCGGGATTTGACCAGGTGGCGCTATCGACAATGAGTGTGGCGATGCGGCTGGAGAGACGCTCTTCAAAGTTGCGCGTCAAGGTGCCCTGCCACCAAACGGCCAGCGGCAAATCGGAATCGAGGTGGGCAAAGACGATGTTTTGCACCTGTGCGGCATCGCCGCCATCGAGGAGAAATGAGAGCTGCTCACAACAGACCGTCTGCTGTCCGTGGTAAGGCCTGCACAAGGCATTGATCCAGGCACGCGCCTTTGGCGGGCCATCCGATGGCCGACTGACAATCATGAGAGCACGGCAGGCGTGCTGATCCGTGATGCCAGCGAGCAATGCCGTATTGCGTCCTAGGCTGGTGATGTCTTCGGTGTAGATGGCGAAGTTGATCAGCGAGGCACGGGTCTTCGCATTGTCAGCCTCCCATAGCTTCTTCAACTCCTTATCCACCTGGGAGAGGGGCACCTCCATGCCCAGTTGGGCGAGGGCTTCTTCGATGGGATCAGCGACGGCAGGCATGGCGTTTGGGAGAGGGGAGATTGCAGAAGGAAGATAGGGTCACAGCAGGCGCCATTCGCGGCCATCCACGCGGAGAAGATCGTCAGCCTCGACGGGTCCCCAGGAACCAGCAGGGTATTCACACATTGGGGGCGGGGTATCGCTTTTGTGCCACGCCTTCTGGATTTCATCGATGAACTTCCACGCGTTCTCCACCTCATCGCGACGTGCGAAGAGCGTGGCATCCCCAGCCATCGCGTCCAGCAAGAGACGCTCATAGGCCTCTGGGCTGGCATTGCCAAAGGAGGAGCTGTAGTGAAAGTCCATCTTCACCTGCTGCACGCTGAGCGCCTGCCCTGGCTGCTTGCAAAGGATGCGCAGCGCGATGCCCTCATCGGGCTGGATGCGGATGACCAGCGTGTTTTCGCTGTTGATCAGCATTTTTGACGTCGCGAAAGGGACCTGCGGGGGCTTCTTGAAGTGCACCGAGATCTCCGTGGCCTTCTTGGGCAATTGTTTGCCGACACGAATATAGAAAGGAACACCCTGCCAGCGCCAAGTATCGATCATCAAGCGCAGCGCCACGTAGCACTCCGTCTTGGACTCTGGATTCACGCGGTCTTCCTCGCGGTAGCCGACTCGTGCCACACCATCGACAGAACCAGCGCTGTATTGGGCGCGCACCACGTTCTGGGCGACTGCCTCCGGCCCGACCAGTGGGCGCAGAGCCCGGATCACTTTCACTTTTTCATCGCGGACAGAATCCGCACTGAGATCGGTAGGCGGCTCCATGGCCACCAGACTCAGCAATTGGAAGAGGTGGTTTTGCACCATGTCACGCAGGGCGCCCGCAGTGTCGTAGTAACCGCCGCGGCCCCCCTCCATGCCGAGGTTTTCGGCACAGGTGATCTGCACGTGGTCGATGTAGCGGTTGTTCCAGTTTGGCTCAAACAGCGCATTGGCAAAGCGCAGCACCATGATGTTTTGCGCCGTCTCTTTCCCCAGATAGTGGTCGATGCGGTAGGTATCTGATTCGTCAAAGGTGGCGTTGACGGTGTCGTTCAGCTTGCGGGCACTGGCTAGGTCCTTGCCAAAAGGCTTCTCGCACACCACTCGCGCCCATTTTCCATCTGCGCCTTCGTTCAGTCCTGCCTCGCGGAGGAGCTGCATGATCGGCTCAAAAAACTCTGGGGCCGAAGCCAAATAAAAGAGCCGGTTTGCTGGAGTGCCGCGATCTTTATCAAACTGATCCAAAAGCACCTTCAGGGACTTGTAGCCTTCCAGATCTTGGAATTCACTGCGGTGATAGTGGATACCATGGGCAAAGGTTTGCCACAGTTCGTCATTGTGACCTTGTCGGGAGTGCTTGCGATTCGCCGCCTCAAGTTCAGCGCGGAAAACATCGTCCGGCTTGTCTCGCCGAGCAAATCCCACCACCTTGAACTGCGGCGGCAGATCGCCACAGGCAGCGATGTTGTAAAATGCGGGGATGAGCTTGCGGTGGGTCAGATCGCCGGTGGCACCAAAGATGACTACGGTGCAGGGCTCCGCGCGATTGCGTTGAAAAAGGGTTTCCTGGAAGGGGTTTTCCATGTGTAAAGGGGTCTAAACGATACGCCGCCCGATTGAACGGGGGCGGGGAGACTAGCAGCCTCAATGCCAAAGTGCAAGGCTGCGGGCGGATTTGAGGGTTTTGCGCGTTGAAGTGGCGAGCAAGCAGACAGAGAACTAGCCCTGCCGGATACCACAGCCGCCGCTCTCCTTCAGCCATTTCAGGCTGCGCTCAAGTTCAGCCTTTTGGTAGGCGATCTCGGCGTTCTTTTTCTCTGGGCCATCTGGGGCCTTGAAGGTATCGAGCTTATGGCCGCGCTTCGCCATGGCGACCCAGGCGGCCAGCTCTTCGGCGCGGGCTTTGGGGAAGGGACCCCAAAACTCTGGTTTCAGGTAGTTCAGCGGTTTGGCGAATCCCGAAATGGTCTCGACCTGGAGGGGCACGCCGGGGGCGAGTTCGGCGAACCGCTTCGCATACGCGGCGTAATCCGTGAGGCCTTCGCCGATCGCAGTCCACTGCACCACGGCACCGTCAGCGTCCTCCCAGACCATGGAATCGCGCACGCTGCTACAGATGGTATAGGGGCCGAGGACCTCCAGGTGGCGCATGGGCTCTTCCAATGCCCAGACGGCGTTGCCAGGGTCGATGTTGACTCCTACGTAGCTCTTCCCAGCTTCTTCGATCAGGGCCTTCAGCTCATGGGACTGCATATCGCCGGC
This sequence comes from uncultured Verrucomicrobiaceae bacterium, assembly GCA_964496625.1. Lineage (GTDB taxonomy): Bacteria > Verrucomicrobiota > Verrucomicrobiia > Verrucomicrobiales > Verrucomicrobiaceae > JACKQF01. The sequence goes on from CAZCAL010000377.1 coordinate 3,450, forward strand.
GTGGTTTTCCAGTGCAATCTTGATGCCTTCGCCTTCGGCAAGGGATTTGGAGGCTTTGAGCACCTTGATGACGTTTTCGATGTGCTTTTCAATCCCGCCATCGGTGAAACGGTCCTTTTGGTTGCCCAAAACGCAACGAGCGACAGGGCTGCCCAGCGTCTTGGCAATGCGAATGATGAGGGCAAGGTGCTCCATCGGATTCCCCCAGATGGGCTTCCAGGTATTGGAGCTTTCACAGATGCTCATGGAGCCGACGTAGAGCTTCAGTCCCGCAGCATCCGCCTGTGACTTGATCCCCTTGAGGTAGTCTTCTTCGAAGCTCTCCAGGGGCCCCAGCTCGGAGATAAAGAGGGTATCCAGCTTCAGGGACGCAGCATATTCGATGAGTTGCGGAGCCTTCCAACCCGTGGCACGCACCGCAAAGTGGTCCATGCCCAGCGGGATCTTGGTCGCAGAACCGGCGGCAGCATCGGAGGCCAAGGGTTTGAGGACTGCGGAGGCAGTGGCAGCGGCAGCGGTCTGAAGCAAGGAACGGCGTTTTAGATTCATGAGTGGGGACGTAATCAGAAGATTGAATCAGGTAACGTGCACCGCGACTAGCAGTTTATCCCCAATTTTCGATGTGGCGGGGAGGAAAGCACGCACACATTTCATCATCGAATGTTGGTGCTGGGTCGTCAAACCTTTGAAAAAGGTGGCGCACCCCTCAGGATTCGAACCTGAAACCTTCTGATCCGTAGTCAGATGCTCTAATCCGTTGAGCTAGGGGTGCGGGGTTCCGTCTTTCTTTAAAAACGGGACGCGCAGATTACCGGCTTTCTGAAACTTGTCAATCTCTCGCGTGGATTTTTCGTCGTTCCCTTTTTCCAGCGATCCGTTTATTCGTCTCTCTGAACTTTTGAGTGCAAAGCCGTTTCACAGGGCTAGGATCGCTTCTGTGATTGCTGTTGCGACTGCCAGCCAAAAAGGTGGCGTGGGAAAAACCACGCTGAGTGTCAACCTCGCCTACTCTCTGGCGAGACGGGGATGGCGTACGCTCCTGGTGGATACAGATCCGCAGAGTGGCATCGGCCTTTCCCTGGCAAAGTCCTCGCGGGGCAAAGAGGGCCTCTTCGACTTTCTGGCTGGCGGCGTTCCACTGGATCGTCTGATTTTGCATTCGCGACTCCCCGAACTGATGATCTTGCCCGCAGGTCAGTACGATGCCTGTGCGCGGCGTGGGATTTCCCACGATGATGCTCCAGAGCGGCTTGCGGATCTTTTGCGTAGCGCGGAACTCCGTGGCGCGGACTGCGTGCTGATGGATACCGCAGCCGGGCTCATGGGCCTGACGGAGACGGTGGTGAAGGCCTGCGATTACGTCGTCATTCCCCAGCAGGCGGAGCCCCTGGCGGTGCGGAGCATTCCCCACATGCTGGAGACTTTGGCGAGGTTTCGTGCTGAGGGTGCCGCAGTCAAGGTGGCGGGCATCCTACTGACGATGGTAATGGCAGACCAGGAGATGAGCATTTCTGTGGCGAGGGAACTCCGCCAAATGCTGCCTCCAGACATGATGTTCCAACAAAGTGTGCCGCGTCTGCCATCCTTCCTAGAGGCAAGCGCCTTGGGGGTTCCCGTGG
>CAZCAL010000378.1:0-5057 GCA_964496625.1 uncultured Verrucomicrobiaceae bacterium
GTAATGTTGGAGTCAAAGATGGCACTGAAGGCCTTGTCAAAGGCCGCTTCCAGCGCACCTGCCAGAGTCTTGCCAGCGCGCATCTCTTCTCGCAGACGTTCGTAAATCAGCACGTTCGCATCGACGGCCATCCCGATCGTCAGCGCAATCCCCGCGATACCGGGCATCGTCAGGGTGAATTGGAAAAGCGCCATGGCACCGAAGAGGAGGCACAAGTTGATGACCAACCCAGCCACTGCGATGAGACCAGCCATGCGATAGTAGGCCAGCATGAAAATAACGATGATCCCAAGTCCGATGAGGCCCGCACGAATGCCCTGACCAATAGCAGCCTCCCCATAAGCGGCGGAGACCATGCTTTCAGACTCGATCTTCAGTGGGTTCTCCAGCGGGTTTTCCAGAGCGCTGGCGAGGGAGCGAGCTTCCGCTTCCTTAAAGGTGCCGGAGATCAGCGCGCTGCCACCGAAGATCGCATCTTTGATGACTGGTGCACTGAAGATCTCGTTATCGATGACGATGGCAAAGCGTTCGCCGACGTTTTGTTCGGTCAGCTTCCCGAAGAGTTCGCCACCCTTGGAATCAAACTGGAGGGAGATCGCCCAGCCTTGCTGCGGGTCCTGATAGGCAAACGCACGAGTGACATATTTGCCTTCCAGATCAGCGACGTCTTTGACGAGAAGGAAGGGATCGCTCTTGGCGTCCTCTTTGTCCTTCATTTTCATCTTCACCCAGCCTGGTTCCGGCAAGCCAGAAGATTCCATTTCCGCAAGCTTGGTGGTGGATTGCTTGTGCACCATGCGGAACTCAAGATGGGCAACCTGTTCGATCGTGTTACGCACCTTGGCCATATCACTTTCGCTAATGCCTGGCATTTGCACGAGAATGCGGTCATCACCCTGTGGTTGCAGAAGCAAATCCTTACTGCCGTCTGGGTTGAGACGTTTCTCCAGAATCGCGATGGCCTGCTGCACAGCGAAGGGGGTGACAGGGCGCACTTTGCCATCATTGTCTTTTCCTGGATCAAGCCGCACGATGAATTCACTGCCACCCTTGAGGTCGATGCCTCGCTTGATGCCTTCAGACTTGAAAGTGATGAGCGAGAAACCTGTGGCGATGAGGATCAATATCGTACCGAGGAATGACTTCGTGCGCAGGTTGGTGGTGCCGACATAGACCAGCAATAGCATCAGCATTGCGGCACCAATAATAAAGGTGAGGATGGGACTCATGGTTGGATCAGGATGTGGAAGCGGGTGTTTTTAGGTTGGAAAGGATTTGCCTCAATGGGCAGGATCAAACGTCAGTGGAAGCTTCAATCACATCACTCTTTTTGGAGACGCTGGCGATAGCGGAGCGTTCGTACTCGATCTTCACATTGTCAGCGACCTTCACCATGACAGTGCGCTCTTTTGCACTGGTGATGATGCCATGCTCTCCACCTGCCAAGACGACATGATCGCCTACCTTGATGCTGGCGATCAGCTTTTCCTGTTCCTTTTGGCGCTGCCGCTGCGGGCGGATGAGGAGGAAGTACATCATCACAAACATCAGTGCCATCATGATGAAGGTGCTCGATCCACCTCCAGGCGGCGGACTGCCGGTGGGGGCTTGAGCGAGGAGGGCTAATAGGGGGGGATTCATCATGATTCAGCAGGTTCGGGACGGGCTTGGTAACGGGAAACGACCTCCGCCCGGAACTCGGCGAAGCAACCTTGTTCAATCGCTTGGCGTGCCCTGGACGTGAGGGACAGGTAGAAATGCAGATTGTGAAGAGAAATCAACCTTAAACCCAGAATCTCCTGGGTGTTGATCAGATGCCGGATGTAAGCCCGGGAAAAGCCTGCACAGAGCGGATGGGTGTCTTCACTGATGGGGTTGAAATCTCGCGCATAACGGGCGTTGCGCAGGTTAATGGTGCCTTCTGCAGTAAAGGCGGTTCCATTGCGGGCCAGTCGTGTCGGCAGCACACAGTCAAACATATCGACGCCGCGTGCGATCAGCTCCACGATCTGTGGAGGCGTGCCCAGACCCATGGCGTAGCGGGCTTGGCGCTCTGGCAAAAGGGGGCAGACCCAGTCTGCGATGCGCATCATGTCCCGCTCTGGCTCACCCACACTCAGGCCGCCGATGGCATATCCATCAAAGCCCATCGCCACCAGCTCGCGTGCACTGCGTTGACGGAGCTCCTCATAGGTGCTGCCCTGCACGATCCCGAAGTGCAATTGCCTGCCACCGCCGGTCATTGGCTGCACTTGGTCAATCCAATCGCGGCAGCGCCGCGCCCACCGCAGGGTGAGATCCAGGCTCTTTTCGGCATCCACAGGTTCGCAAGGATAAGGCGTGCATTCATCAAAGAGCATCGCCACATCAGATCCAAGAATAGATTGAATCTCCATCGCCGCCTCCGGCCCCAAGAACATGGGTGTGCCATCGACGTGATTGTTGAAGTAAACGCCTTCTTCTTTAATTTTGCGTAATCGGGCCAGAGAGAAAACTTGATAGCCACCACTGTCCGTCAGCACGGGATGCTTCCAGTTCATGAAGCCATGCAGCCCGCCAGCCCCCTGGATCACCTCCATGCCTGGACGCACAAAGAGATGGTAGGTATTGCCCAAAATAATTTGTGCACCGATGTCCTCCAGTTCATTCGGATGGATCGCTTTGACTGACCCTTGCGTTCCCACCGGCATAAAAATGGGTGTCTCCACAACCCCATGCGGAGTGTGCAGACGGCCCCGCCGTGCTGCGGAGCTGGGATCAGTCGCCAATAATTCAAACATGCAAGATTTACCCCGAAAAAAGGCGCGCATATTCGCCGCGATGAGGCAATCCGGCAAGCAGTTTGATCGGCAGGGCGTTGCAAGTCTCAAACTTCACCCTTGAATGTTCCGGCGACTCCTCTATGATAAGCGCTCCAACGAGTAAGATGGTGGTCGTAGCTCAAAGGTAGAGCTCCAGATTGTGATTCTGGTTGTTGCGGGTTCGAATCCCGTCGATCACCCCACTCGATTGATTTTTCAAGGAACGCAGGCCCGCATGGATAGCTTACAATCGCTCGTCGGCCACCGCTTCTCCGATCCCAGCCTGATGGAGGAGGCACTCACCCATGGCAGTCTCGCCCACGAGGGCCATCGCATCCGCGCCACCAATCAGCGTCTAGAATTTCTTGGAGACGCGGTACTTCAACTCACCCTTTCAGAATCCCTCTTCCGCCAACTCGGCAAGGCGGATGAAGGCGTCCTCACCAAACTCCGCGCGCAACTCGTCTCCACCAAAGCACTCGCCCGGATTGCCCGCAGGCTGAATCTGGGCAAGTTCCTCAGCATGGGGCGTGGCGAAGCGGCACATGGAGGGCGTGATCGCGATTCGACCTTGGCGGATGCCTTGGAGGCGCTTGCAGCTGCGATCTATCTCGACGGCGGCATCATTGCCAGTCAGGCCTTTGCCTTGCGGATTTTTCAGCCGGAAATTCAGACCCTGCTGGAGGCACCTGTCGAATCAAATCCAAAGGGCCAGTTGCAGGAGCTCTTGCAAGCCCACTCAAATCACCCGCCTACCTACCGCATCACGGCAGAGGACGGTCCAGACCACGCCAAAACCTTTGAAGCGACCGTCCTATGGAACAGCATTGAGCTTGGCAAAGGCTCAGGTTCCTCCAAGAAAGAAGCCCAGAGTGCCGCAGCGCATGCTGCCCTGCACAGTGCGATGCTTCCGACAGTGCTGAAAGGCTTCAATCGAGTGTCCACAACTTGTGAATTGAATGTCGAAATTCAGAGTCGCACTTGTGATAATGTTTCATAACTGCGACTTTTGCCCACTACTCCCCAGACCGTTCGCAATGCCGTTCCCAAAATCAGCGCCGTGGAACGATAACACTAGCGATGCGGAACGGACTTCTTGTAGTTATGCACACCACCTACTAAGGATTGCTTTTCAACGTCCTTCTTCATCTTCATACTAACGCTGCGAACAACTGCGGTTTTGAGTCTCAAAAGCGCAAATGAATTTGGTTTGAAGGGATGCATGCTACCAGCTATCTAACGCCTGACATGCTCAACCTCAGGACTTATATTGTGCGGGAACATATCGGCTTACTGAAAATCAGTGGGGCCTTTGACATCATTGATCCGGCTACTCAGCAAAAGATCGCGGAGGCGAGGGAGGAGCTGGGAACCTTCCAGAAGTTTCTGCGCCTGTTCGTGAACCGTGCCTTGCTGTCAACCAGCGTAAAGGTCTATGAAGCGAGCGGCACTCAGCTGGGAAGCTGTGTGTTTTCGATTGATCGCGGGATGGCGCTGTTTCGGTCTCACGTCACCGTGCGTGATGCGAATGGCACTCCAATTGGGAGTCTGAAGTCGAAGTTCTTGAGCCTCGGAGGTGCCTTCACGGTCTTCAATTCAGCGGATCAGGAATTGGCGACAATCAAAGGCGACTGGAAGGGCTGGAACTTTAAGTTTCTGCGCGGGACAGAGGAATTGGGCACGATCTCCCGGAAGTGGGGCGGCTTGGGCAAGGAACTTTTTACCACGGCAGACAGCTACGTCATCAGTCTGAATGGGGAACCTGACCCTGCGCTGAACCTGATGCTCCTGGCGGCTGGGCTGTCGATTGACATGGTTTACAAGACAAAGTGATCACTCGGTCACTGACGCAGCGCGGAAGATGCCTGAAGCCTTGTGGAGCGTCTCTTGGTATTCGCCGGCAGGATCTGAGTCTGCCACGATGCCGGAGCCAACGTGAAAGTGGATGCGTGATTCCTCCTGGATCGCCGTGCGGATCGCAATATTCCACTGGCTGTGGCCATTGAAGCCAAACCAACCGATGGCCCCGGTGTAGAGCCCACGCGGTGTGGATTCCAGTTCTGCGATGATTTCACGGGCGCGTTTTTTGGGTGCGCCAGTGATGGAACCGCCGGGGAAACAGGCGCGAAAGGCGGCAGCGTGGTCGATCTCCGGGCGCAGCTCCCCGGTGATGGTTGAGACGAGATGGATGACCTGGGCAAAGGGCTCCAAGGTCCATAGCTCAGGCACCTGGATGCTACCAAATCGGCAGACTTG
>CAZCAL010000379.1:0-5040 GCA_964496625.1 uncultured Verrucomicrobiaceae bacterium
CACCGTCGGTGTCGATCAACGCCACAATCTGATCATGCGACGGCCCCGTCCAATCCTTTGGTCGGAAATGAGTTTGGCTTTCAATCACCAGCAGTCTGCCGTTCGGATCGATCGCGCAGCCAATCGGCGTCTGAATCAGCGGTTCTTGTGCGTATAGACTGACTTCCAGGCTTGGGTCAGACAGTTGCGGCGGCATCGCATCGTCCGCAGACAACGTGAAGTTAAGGCCGCACGCAGCATTCAGAACTAGTAGAAATCTCCTCACGAAAAGAATACCCTTTCTGCGGTGCGACGCAGCATCCACTCTTTATCGTGAGAGGTGAGAAAGTCCAAACGATCACGAACTAACGCAATGGAATCGTGGTAGTTGTGGCCAGGATCTACCTGGAAGGGACAATCACTTGCCCACATCAAGCGCTCCGCGCCATAGGCATCACGCAGCTCTTTGATCATCGGTCCCATATCCAAGTACGGTGCCTGCTTTTTACCCAGCGCATAAAACGCGGAAGTCTTCACATGTGCCCGCGAGTGCTTCGATAGATGCAGCAACTGATCCAACGGTCCGCGAAGCACAGGCCCGCCCATTCCGAGACGCGCAAAGTGGTCGATTACCAGACCAGTTTCCGGAAACTGGTCTGCCATCTTATTGATCGCAGGCAGAGCTTCGGGATTGATTAAAGCGCACATATTCAGGCCCTCATCCGCAGCGACTTTCCACATCTCTTTCATTCCTGGAGACCCCAGCCATGCATCCACCGCCTGGCTGCCGGGATTGATGCGAAAACCCCGCACTCCAGCCGCCTTTAACGCCCTCATCCGACCACGCACATCCGCAGCATTTTCATCGATGATTGCCACCCCTGAAAAAACACCTGGATGAGACTGCATCATATCAAGCATGTAGCGATTGTCCGTCTTGTAGTAGCTCATCTGAATCAGCACGATCCGGGCCACGCCCTCGGGCCTACAGTGGGCAAACAGCTGCTCTGGAGTGAAACTCGGCGGTGCCATGTCCTTCTTTGCATAGCCAGTGGCAAGAGGGTAGCTGACCGTGTCAGGTGTCCACACATGCACATGCGCATCGATCCAATTTCCTCCACCCGGCATCAGTGCCGCGCAGCCACTGCCCGTGAGCGCAGCCGCCCCTGCCCCGACTGCCTTCCGCATAAAATCCCGACGTGAAGTTGAATCCGAAGATTGCATTTTCATAAGGATCGAAGACTAGAACGCCGCCACCCCAGGTGGCAAGTGCAAACCTCTCCTTGCTCCCTGACAGATCCTGGCCAATTTGCTCCTCCCCTATTCCCATGCTCACGCAACTCGACCAACTCCGCACGCAGGCGCTCGCCGAACTTGAAACTCTCACTGACGAAACCGCTCTCGAGACCTTTCGTGTCGCCTACTTGGGGAAAAAAGGCAGTCTCACCGCCCTGAGTTCTGGCATGAAGGACGTGCCGGCAGACCAGCGCAAAGAGGTCGGCGCCAAGCTCAACGAAGTGCGCGACGCAATCACCCATGGACTCACCACCCGCCAGGAAGGCCTTCAACAGGCAGCCGATGCAAAAGTCGCCGCCGGGATTGATGTCACCCTCCCTGGACGAAACAACGCTGGCGTAGGTTCCCTGCATCCCCTCACTCAGGTTCGCGAACTCGCAGTCCGTACGCTACGACGCATGGGCTTTGCCCTCGCCGATGGCCCAGAGGTGGAGACAGAGTGGCATTGCTTTGACGCATTGAATACGCCCGCAGATCACCCCGCGCGTAACGAGAGCGACACATTCTACCTTAACGACGGCCGCCTCCTGCGGACCCACACTTCCTCCGTGCAAATTCGCACCATGGAGAGTATCAAAGCCCTCCCTGTGCGCATCATTGCACCCGGCGCAGCCTATCGACGCGACGAAATTGATGCCACCCACCTCAGCGTCTTCAATCAACTCGAAGGCCTCTATGTCGATACACAGGTCAGCCTAGCCGACCTCAAGGGCACCCTGGAATGCTTCTTCCGAGAGGTCTTTGGCCCCAAAACCGTCGTGCGCTTTCGCCCTCACTTTTTTCCATTCACTGAGCCAAGCTTTGAGATCGACGTGAAGCTCGAAGCCAAAGGTAAAGAAGACCGCTGGATTGAGATCGCCGGATGCGGGATGGTTGATCCGGCTGTGTTCGCTGCTGTCAGCAAGACTCGCGGTGATGATCTTCTACATCCAGATCAAGTCACCGGTTTTGCCTTCGGCATGGGCCTCGACCGCCTAGCGATGATCCTGCATGGCATCAGCGACATCCGCCACCTGATCGAAAACGACGCCCGCTTCCTGGCACAGTTTTAATTCTCAGTAACCGCCTGCGCCGATCTCGCCGGTTGCTCCAGCCTGCTCGCCGCTCGCCTCGCGTCGGCGATATTCATCCATCATCGCGGCTGTCGCCGTGGCACCACAGCGCGTGCCGCCGAGATCGCGGACCTTGATCAGACCATCAAGATCGCGAACGCCGCCCGCCGCCTTAACTTGAACAGCAGGGCTGCAACTTGCCCGCATTAGCGCCAAGTCGTGTTCAGTCGCACCTTTGTAGTTATAGCTGCCGTCCGCCTGCTTCACGAAGCCGTAACCTGTGCTAGTCTTCACCCAATCGGCACCTGCGCGCTCGCAAAGGGAGCAGAGCTTACGCTTGAAGTCATCGCCACCGATTCCCGCACCTCCGTTGGTTAGATAGTCATTCTCAAAGATAACCTTCACCTTCGCCCCATGCTTATGGGCCTCATCACATACAGCTTTCACATCAGCTTCGACGTAATCCCAGTCTCCACTCATCGCCTTGCCGATATTGATGACCATATCGATCTCATTCGCCCCATCTTTGCAAGCCAACTCGGTCTCGTAACGCTTGGATTCCGTGCTGCTGTTTCCATGCGGGAAACCAATCACACACCCCACCAAAACTCCAGATCCGCGCAACCACTCCACCGCCTGTTTCACCGCATACGGCTTAATGCAAACTGAAGCCACTTGATATTGCGCGGCAACCTTGCAACCCGCCTCCAATTCCGCGTCCGTCATCGTTGGATGCAGGAGACTGTGATCAATCATTTTGGCGAGATCTGAGTAGCTGTATTTCATGTCTTAAATCGGGATTGTGCCATCACTTACGTTGGTTCCGCAACTCGTCAACGACGCAGTGGTCGAAGCTTACCAACGCCGCAAGATAGCCGCTGTCAGAACGCAATTCCAGGCTGGGCGTGAATCCGATCCCGTCATTCTTTCCGGCATTTTGACGACGCGGTCCTTCTTCAAGCCCTTCCATGCTCATTTGCTGGAAAAGATCCTGCTCTCCACCACTAAATGCAGTAATTCCCGCAGCCCATGTCCCTTTGCCTTGGACGCAGCAACAATGCGCGCGATTTCGGGTCGGTCTGAAAAACCCATTCCCCGACCCGTTGCAAAGGTCAGAAGTTTCTCCGCCAATGCCTGAGCGATGCGATCTTCCGCAGACAGCAGCAGCTTCTGGAACTCAGTGAAGTTCTGAAACCTCTCGCCCGTTGGCAACTCTCCGGCCGCATCGACTGGCGGCCCCAAGCGATAGCGAACGTTGCGCCCCTCCACCTTCAGCCTCACTTGTTCCCCTTCCCCGAGACTGCGGAAACGCTCCCTGTAGCCTCCAATGACATCGTAACTTTCCAGAGCAAATCCGGGCGGATCAATGGACCGATGACAGCCGTTGCAACTCTCCATCTGCCTGTGCTTTTCGAGAATCTCGCGCATCGTCTTGGCTCCGCGTATGTCTGGCTCAACGCCAGGAATACCAGGCGGCGGAGGCTGGGGCGGTTGGCCGAGCAATCGGTCCATGACCCAGACCCCACGAATGACCGGTGAGGTGTTAGTTCCGTTTGCGGAGACCTTTAAAACACTACCCTGCGTCAACAGACCACCACGTTGACTCTCCGCAGGAAGAGACACCTTGCGCACATCGATTCCGCTGACACCGTCAATGTTGTAGTGCCGTGCCAGACGCCCATTGAGCATCGCGAAATCGCTATCGATCAGATTCCTCACGCTCAAATTTTGAGTGAACAGTTCAGCGATAAATCCTCGTGTTTCTCGGAGCATCGAGTCGAGCAACAGAGGATCGTATTCAGGATAGAGAACCTTATCTGGCGTGGTGAAATCGATCTCACGTAAATTCAGCCAGCCATCAGTAAAATCAGCGATAAATCGATCCATGGAACGACTGTTCAACAACCGTTCAACTTGTGCATGCAGCGCCACGGGCTGAGCAAGGGGGGCCTCAAGCAATTCTGCGTCTGGAGCACTTCGCGTGAGGAAATAGCTGAGTCGAGACGCGATTTGATGATCTGACAGCATTCCCTGCGGCTCTTGCAGATAAAGAAAATCAGGCGAACACAGAACGGCCACTGCCGCAGTGCGGAGAGCAGTCAGATAGTCCTGACTCTGTGCAAACTCCGCCTCAAAGAGGTTCACAAAAGGCTGCACATCATCAGGCTTCACCGGGCGACGAAATGCGGCACGAACAAGCGCACTGAGGCCCTTCCGCGCATCGGCACTTGGGGTGGCGCTTTCGACAGTGAACTTCGGTTTGTAACCGCGTTGTTTCGCCTTCCATGGCTGATCTGGCGGAATCTCATGCAATTTCAAATCCCCCAGCAACAACGATTGCCCGCGCGGTGGCCATTGATCGATGATCGGCCCTTCCAGTTCCACTGAGAGTAAAGCCAATCCTTCACCAGGATACTTTGCAGGCCCATCCTTGACCGCAGAATGCCCATCTGGACCATTGAGCCCTTGGGGACTTAATTTAATGCCGTGACGTTCTTTGAGATCGACCTCGATTTCCACCGTGCCTGGCTTACCCACCGGTAGTTCATGGAAGCTATGCACCACTGCATCAGCGCTGCGAAAATCAAAGCTGCTGGTGATGAGCGAGAAGACGACTGGCTCCTCAATCTGATAACCGTAGCCCGTCACACGCACTTTGTATCTTCCCGCACTGGGGGCACGAAGATCAGGAATTTGAGTGCTTGGGAAGCCT
>CAZCAL010000380.1:0-5026 GCA_964496625.1 uncultured Verrucomicrobiaceae bacterium
GCCGCTACCGGACACAGTCCCCTCCGTCGTCCAGGTTAACAGGTTGCCAAATGAGCAAAACTCCCGGTGCCATGATTTGTGATTACCGGCAGAATTAGGGACTCCAACAGGCCAGTGAGGTCGTCGCGGATCGACCCTCAGCAAGTTCGTGGACATTGGCGATACTGCGTGTCCGACATCGGTTCGGCTGTAAGCCACCCGATGCTCATTGCCCCGCTCACCGGAGCACGCCTTTAAAACCTTCGTGGCTTTCACGGCCAATATTATTGATTCCGAGGGCTTCCCCTGCACTATTCCACCGACTAGATCTAGTTCTGGTATTGGTTGTTCCTTTTTGCCGATATAGTGTAGGGTAAGCTGCCCTTTGCAGACCAATTGTGTAGCATCCTGTCAGCTGATTCACTGGCTGTGGATCCCAAAAAAAAGGGACCGGCGTTGACCGGTCCCTTTTGGGGTGATGGTTGCTAGTTGATGTGGTTTACACCGCTGCTAGTTCAGCACCGTAGATCTCGGCGGTTTTAGCGCGGAGGTCGGCGACGGTGATTTCTCCTTTGTCCACTTTGGCGAGGAGAGCGCGTTGGGCTTTGTAGTCCTTGTTTTCCTGACCGGCTTTGCTTTGCAGCATGCGCCAGGCTTTGCGGCGCTCCACAGCGAAGAGGACCATTTGGCGGCTGACTGCGTAGAAGCGAATTTTGCCATTCATTTCCGCCTTGATGTAAACACCGAAGTCGGGGACAAAAGCGCGGTGCTCTGGCAGGAAGATGCGGCGTTTCACGACGTCGTCTTGCGTGATGCAGACGAGGATGTCATCCAGCAGCATCATGCTGGCGGCGTCTTCTTCCTTGATGGCCTTCACATGCTTGCGGAAGCGGGCCTCAGTGAGTGCCCAATGCGCGACGGTGTAGTTGTACTTTTCTTTGGTGGAGAAGACAGTTTCCCACCAGTCGCGATTGATCGTGGGGTTCCCGTGAACGCTCATGCACTCCTGGCTGGTCTCGCCAAGTTGTGGGTCATAGACGAACTCGGGCATGCCACGGCTATCGCGGGAGAGCTTGGCCTGGGCAGCGGACATGTTATCGCCGACGCCGTGCTCTGGCTGGCAGGTGGTGTAGCATTGGAAGAAGGCGGTGCCGCGATACTCCAGCCCATCGAGGATGGACTTGTAAAGCTTGGCTGCATTCGCAATCGAGACCTGGGCGACGTAGGGTGAGCCGTGACCTGCGGTGAGGGCTTCGGCGACGCTCTTTTTCTCGTTGAGCTTACCCTGGGAGGCGCGGCCAAACTGGTTCATGTCGTAGCCGCCGAGCATGGTGGAGCTATCGCTGTTCTGACCGCCGGTGTTGGAATACACCTGGGTGTCGAGCATGATGGCCTTCACGTTGGGGCGGTTTTGCAGCATGACCTTGGAAAGGTTCTGGAAGCCGATGTCGCCAAGCGCGCCATCGCCACCGACGATCCACACTTTCGGTAGCTCGCGGATTTCGAGATCCGTCATGAGGGTCTCAGTCAGGTGGGTGAGATCCCAGTAGTCGGTGCTCGAGATGTCCTTCACGCTGCCGCTGATGAGCATCTCTGCGAGACGTTCTGGGGCGACGGAGCGACGGGCATGATTGAGAAGGAGGCTCTCCGCAAGCAGCCAGGAGATGGTGGAGCCGTCTTGGAAGAGGCTGTTCATCCATGGATAGGGGTGCGGGTTGGATGGTGGGGTAGAGCCGTAGACGGTATTGCAGCCGGTGGAGGCACCCATGGCCATGACGGACATGCCGTTATCGAGGCGGCCATCGGTGGCCTGGAACTTGATGTGATTAAAGGCGTCCTGATTCAAAACGGCGCAGAGTCCGCCGAGGATCTCGTCGTCGCTGATCTCTCCATGGGCGGCGATGCGGACGGTGGTGTCTGCATCATCTTCGCCTCCAAGTCCCATGACGATGTGGGCGAAGGTGCGCTTGAAGAGTTCATAAGCTTCAGGCTTTTCGGCCTTGAGGGCAGCGATCTGCTTGGCACCTTCGGCCTTAAGTTGAGCGGCCTTTTCATAGAGGCGATTGGCCTTCTGATGATACAGCGGGCGCATGTAGGACTCCGTGACGGAGGCAATGGCGCGGAGGATGCTTTTTTCACCGCAACCGGCGCAGGCACCATCGCCGGAAACGAGCGCCTCGTAGTTGCGGCGCACCATGAGGTGATTGCGCAGGGCGGCGGGGCGGCTGTTTTGCGGGGAGTTATCATCGTAAAGTCCGAGGTACTTCTGCGGCGTATCTGGGAGGAGACGGGAGAAGATCTGGGCGGAGGTGAGCTGGAAGTTTAGCTCCTCTGTATCGGGCACCATGCGCAGGGCATCGTGATCGCCGCACTGCTCCACGCACTCGCCGCAGCCTTTGCACAGATCGGAGACCTGAATCATAAAGACGCCACCTTCGCCGGGGCTCTTCTTCTCGATGCTGCGGAAGATCGCTGGGACATTGCCATAGGCGATGGGCAGCAGATCCATGATGGTGGTCAGCTCGTCCTTGGCTTTCTGGCTGATGCCATGGTTCAAGGCGGTGACTTGCTCGCGAATGATGCCATTAAAAGGCACGGACTGCTTGGCCTCGACAGCGGCCTTCATTTTTTCACGCGCAGCGGCATCAATCTCAGGGATGGCTGCGATGAGCTTTTTGCGGTCTTCCGCGCTGGAGACGTAGTTCGTAATCGCCGTCTTGAGCACGGTGGAGACGTCCTGCGCAGTATTGGGCAGGGCGGTGTCGGGGCAGGCGGTGATGCACTCCATGCACTGGGTGCAGTTCTCTGCGATGTAGAGGGGGGTCTCGCGACGCGCCACGTACTTCGACTGGGTGGCACCTGTACCTGCGGCCATGACGCCGACTGCGGCGAGGGCCCCTGCGGGCTGGTGATAGCCGAGTCCATTGCGGTATTCGCCGTCGAACTTGTTGAGCGTGAAGACGGGGGCTTTGGCCTTCTGTTCAGCGCTCGCGGAAAGTGTGGTGATAGAATTGGCAAAGACGCCTGCTGTTGGTAGGACCTTGTGATCGCCCACAGGGACGACGGGTTCCATGCGCATGGCGGAGCGGTCTTCGTCATCGTCTTTGCCGTATTTGATTTCCACGACGCGGGCGAGACCGGCGATCATGACCTTCATGTTCGATTCCACGACGGCATCGCCAAAACGACCGAACTTCTTCACGTACTGCTTGCGCACCACCCCCTCGAACTGTTCGCGGCTGATGCCGTAATCGTTGAGGAATGAGGATACACCAAAGAAGGCCCCGAGGAAGGCATTGCCCTGCATGCGCAGTTGGAGATCGGGGCGCTCTGTTGCTTCTTTGGCGATGGCAAATCCCGGCAGGAGGAAGACGCGGATGTTGTTTTCCCGCACGTACTGGCGATATTTTTTGGGAATGCGCTGCCAAGCTACGGCTGGATCATCGCTGGATTCCCAAACGAGGCAGCCGCCTTTGTTGACGCCTGCGAGAGGGTTGGTGTGCGTAAAGGCCTTGGGGTCGCAGCAAAGGACGACGTCCACGTGATTGAGCTCGCAGTTCACACGCACACGTTTTGGCGCGACAGTGAGGTAGTAGTTCGTGGGGGCACCTTTTTTCTCCGAGCCGTATTTGGGGTTGGCCATGAGGTGCAATTTTTGCACGAGGCCGCCATCGACGTCGTAGTGCGGGTCCTGCTCCGAGAGGAAGTTGCCAAGATCGCCGATGATGCTGCCGAGGTTCTTACCGGTGGTGATCATGCCCCAGCCGCCAATGGAGTGGAAGCGCACGGCGATGGCGCCGTTCGGCAGAAGTGACGGGGTGGTCTTGGAAATGACTGCGTAGGGGTGATCGCAGCCCAAGACGAAGTAGGTTTCCCCATCCGCAGCGCTCTTGCCGTCAGTGCGCTTGGTCATGCCGGTCGCAAACTCATAGGCACCGAGGATGTGCTCTGGCCGGAAGTCACGCGAACCGAGGCCGTAGCAGCCGCGGAATAGGCGTGGGGTTTCCTCTGGCGTCAATGCAGGAAGATCGCCGCCGAATTTGGCAACCTCGTTGGCCTTACCCAGCGCGCCACGGATGTCGCGGGCCAGGGGGTTGTCGCCGGCCATGCCTTCATCGGTGCGTTCGATGATGATGACGTTTTTCTTGCCGCGCAGGGCATTGATGACGGCGGCCTCTGGGAATGGACGGATGACGTTGATGTGGATGGAGCCAACCTTGGCGTTGCGCTGGTCGCGCAGCCAGTCACAGGCTTCTTCGATGTTCTCCGCTGCGCAGCCGAGGGAGACGAAGACGGTGTCGGCGTCTTCAGTTTTGTACTCGGTGATGAAGCTGTAGCGACGGCCGGTGAGATCGCCGAACTCCTTGAAGCAAGCGTCCAAGAAGCCGAGGATGGGCTCATTAAAGTTGTTCCGCCGGGCGACGATGCCATTCATGTGGTGCTCCTGGTTCTGCACCGGACCAAGGAGGATGGGGTTTTTGAGGTCCATCATCTCGGGCAGGCGACGGCGTGTCGGGCCAAAGAGTTCCTTCTGCGCCGGAGTGGGGCAGTCGATAATGTCATTGGGTGCGCCGAGGTATTCACGCAGCAGTTCTGCTTCAGGCGCATAGTAGCTACGTTCCGAGTGCGTGGTCAGCATGCCGTCCTGGACGTTCATGCCGGGGTTCAGCGACAGCTCGCAAGCTTTGCGCAGGATGATTCCTTGATCAGCAGCCTGCTGGGCGTCTTTGGCAAAGAGGATGGTCCAGCCAGTATCGAGCGCAGCATAGATATCGTCATGACCGCAGTGGACATTCAGCGCGTGCTTCGTCAACGCGCGTGCACCGATCTGCAGGACCATCGTGGAGCACTTGCCTGGTGCGTGGTAGTACTGCTCCATGGCATAAACGATGCCTTGGCCGGAGGTGAAGTTGACCGTGCGTTTGCCAGTTACTGCCAGCGCGGTGGCTCCACCCTGTGCGGCGTGCTCGCCCTCAGTCTCGATGGCGATTTTGTTATTGCCCCAGACATCTAGCTTTCCCTCAGCGAAGGCACCCTGATAAATTTC
>CAZCAL010000381.1:0-2230 GCA_964496625.1 uncultured Verrucomicrobiaceae bacterium
GCCAGCCTTTTGCGGTAATTTCACGGAGTGACACGTTCGTGGGCGGCGATTTACCTTCCAAGGTACGGACATTGGACGCTGACTGAGGGTGGATTACGGCACGCGTTTACAGGCGGGGTCACACCAGTTGCTTTTGCCACGGGCGTTGCAGGCGCGGAGGCGAACCCAGACTTTTTGGCCGGAGGGGAGGTTGCTGAGTTCAAAGCGGCTCTTTTTGCTGGTGTCGGCGTGCTGCCAGGTGGGACTGGCCCCGAGGGGCTCTGGTGGTGTATTCGATCTCGTCTAGGTGTGCGTGAACGAATCGTGAAAGAATAGTGGATGCCGACATCAACTTCAAACAGACCAAGGGAGCGCCAACCTGAAATTGAGCTCAAAATCAACTATTTTTAAACCCAAAGCCCAACCAAAACCGCAAACTTGACCAAAAAATACGAATTTTTGATTGCAATTCCCCACTCAAACCCCACTTTGTGCGACCAAACTGCAATTTTCACCCAAACTCCCCCATGAGCACCCAAAAAATGGATGGCGCACAGGCGCTGATCAAAACCCTGGCCGATCTCGGCATCGAGTACGTGTTCGGCTACTCCGGCGGCGCCGCCATCCCGATCTTTGACGCGCTACAGACCGTGAAGACGGACATGAAGTTCATCCTCGTCCGCCATGAGCAGGGCGCCGTCCACATGGCGGATGGTTACGCCCGCGCCACGGGTAAGCCTGCTGTCGTTCTCGTCACCTCCGGCCCTGGCGCTGGCAATACGATCACTGGCCTGATGACTGCGCAGATGGACAGCGTGCCGATGATCGTGCTCTGCGGCCAGACGGTGAGCTGGATGCTGGGCAAGGACGCCTTCCAGGAAGCGGATATTTTTAACATCACGGCCCCCGTCGTGAAGCATAACTACCTGATCAAGAGCAGCAATTCCCTGCCCCGCATCGCGAAGGAGGCCTACCACATCGCCACCACGGGTCGTCCAGGTCCGGTGCTGATCGATATTCCGAAGGACTTCAGCCAGGGCCCCTTCACCGGCACCTTTGACGAGCCGCTGGATCTGCCCGGCTATCATCCCGAAGAAAACTTCAAGATTGATCAGGCCGGCATCCAAGAAGCCGCTCAGCTTTTGGCAGCTGCTAAGCGCCCCGTGATCATCGCTGGTCAGGGGGCCATGATTGCACGTGCCGACAAGGAACTGCTCACGCTGGCGGAAACCCTCGGCTGCCCGGTCACTACCACCCTGCTGGGCAAAGGCGTCTTCCCTGAAACGCACCCGCTCTCCCTGGGCATGTTGGGCATGCACGGCACCGCTTATGCAAATAAGGCCATCGTCGAGGCAGACCTCATTTTCAATGTCGGCTCCCGCTTTGACGACCGCATCATTGGTAAGCCCGCCATGTTCGGGCGCAACGCCAAGCTGATCCACATCGACATCGACCCGGCGGAATTCCACAAGATGATCAAGGTGGACGTCACCATCAAAGGCGATGCCAAGGCCGCGCTGAGTGACCTGCTGCCCCTCGTCGAAAAACTGCCCACCGAAGACTGGCTGGCCACACTGGACGGCTACAAAAAGAAGTTCCCCCTCTCTTATAAGAAGCAGGGCGGTCTCCGCATGCAGCAGGTCATTGATGAACTCTATACGCTCACCAAAGGCAAGGCCATCATCTCCACCGATGTGGGCCAGCACCAGATGTGGGCGGCGCAGTTTTATAAGAACGACAGCAGCTACCACTGGCTCAGCTCCGGCGGTGCGGGCACCATGGGCTTCGGCTTCCCAGCGGCCATCGGTGCGCAGCTCGCCTGCCCAGACAAGCTGGTGGTGTCCATTTCCGGCGACGGCGGCTTTCAGATGACCCTGTTTGAACTCGCCACCGCTGCGATCCACAAGCTACCGATCAAGATCCTCATCCTCAACAACAGCTACCTCGGCATGGTCCGCCAGTGGCAGGAGCTGTTCTTTGAGAATCGCGAAAGCGGCGTTGATCTGATCGGCAACCCCGACTTTGTGAAGCTGGGTGAGGCCTACGGCATCAAGGGCTTTCACATCCGCCGCCCGGCTGACGTGGAGCGCATCCTCCAGCAGGCCCTGGACTACAACGACGGCCCCTGCATCATCGAAGCGGAGTGCATCAAGACCGAAAACGTCTTCCCAATGATCCCCGCCGGGGCCGCGCTGGAAGACATGATCACCGAAGCACCGAAAACCAAAATGGAGAAACCCACTGGTTCGAC
>CAZCAL010000381.1:2330-3661 GCA_964496625.1 uncultured Verrucomicrobiaceae bacterium
GGTGACGCTCTCAAGGAACTGAAAAAACTCCCTGACACCGTCGCCCAGTCCGTCATCGCCGATCCCCCATACTTTAACGTTCTCGAAGATGAATCCTGGGATACTCAATGGAAGACAGCAGACGATTACCTCGCCTGGTGCGATACCTGGGTGTTTGAATCCATGCGCATCCTACGCGATGACGGACTCTGCTTCATCTTTGGCCAGTTAGGAAAACGCGAGCACGCATTCATTCACCTCATGTCTCGGCTCTCACAGCAGCACCAGTTTCACGATCTCATCATCTGGGATCGCGCGGTGGGCTACAATGAGCGTCGCGACAGCTTCACGCCGCAATATGAGATGATCCTCGTTCTCCGCAAAAGCAACGAGGTGAAGTTCAACAAGGACGCAGCCCGCATTCCTTATGATGCTGCCACGATCGAGACCTACCTCAAAGACAACCGCTACAAAGACAAAGCCGCTAGGCGTCGGCATTTGGAGAGCGGCAAATTTGCCACCAATATTCTCCGCGTGCCGAGCCTGAAGGGAGCCTCCAAAGAGAAGTGTGGGCACCCAAGTCAAAAGCCGCTCGATCTCATCGAAAAACTCGTCGCCTGCTCCACGGATGAAGATGACCTCGTGTTGGATCCATTCCTTGGCTCAGGGACGACCGCCGTCGCCGCCAAGAATCTGAATCGCCGTTGGATCGGCATTGAGCGCGATCCCACTTACATCAAGATGAGCAAGCAACGCCTCGCATAAACTCCAATTAACCCACTGCAATCGTATGTCAGACCGCATCCCCGCCACCACCGACAAGAAGCCCGCCCCACAAGTGGAAACCATCCACATCCACACGCTGAGCGTGTACGTGAATAACCAGCCTGGCGTCCTGGGCCGCATCTGCGCAGTTTTTTCCCGTCGCGGGTTCAACATCGAGTCACTCGTCGTCTCGCAGACACGCGATCCACGTTTTAGCCGGATGACGATCGGTATCAGTGGCCAACCCGAAGGCCTGCATCAGATCATCATGCAGGTGAATAAGCTTATCGATGTCATCCACTGCACGGAACACACGGACCGCGACGCCGTGGTGAAGGAGATGGCTCTGATCAAGATCCTTACCGGCCCAGAACAGCGCACCGAAATCCTCCAGATCATCGAGCACTACTCCGGCAAGACCGTGGACCTGCAAGAAGACAGCCTCATCTGCATGATCGATGGCAACACCGACAAGGTGGATGCCGCCGTGCGCATGCTGAGCAAGTTCGAGATCATCGAAACCGTCCGCACTGGCAAAGTCGTGATGGCACGTGGCCAGCGGGACACCTGATCGTCCAACCACCGAC
>CAZCAL010000381.1:3671-4962 GCA_964496625.1 uncultured Verrucomicrobiaceae bacterium
TCCGCCTGACGCAGGCAGACTGACCATTTGCATTTTTGGTGGCAGGCCCATACCTTTCCACAGATATGGTGCCCGAAAACTCTGACGCAACCCCACGGCGCAACGCCGGACCCATCATTGACGTGGAGGCGCACCCCATCGTGCAAACGGCCGACCCAGTCGTTGAATCGCCAGAGCCTAACGCAGCCGCAGCACCGCCAGCAACTCCCCACGGTCGGAAGCTGGGATGCTTTGCCTGGGGCTGCCTGACAGTCATCTCCATCGCGATGATCCTGGGGCTGCTGGCGTGGAAGTTCCTGGATAGTGGCGTGGACCTAGCCAAATTTGGGCTTGGTAGTGTCGCGGAGGCCACCAAGAACCTCCAGCAATTGCATATCTCCAATGTCTTCCACGAGTCTGTCACCAAGATCTCTGCAATTAGCGATACCCTAGAAGTTGCGACACTTGAGACGGATGTCACTAGCTCACGGTCCGATGTAAGGACTCTCTTTGGCAACATCTCTTTGGGCGAGACCGTCTCAGAGATCAAAGTGCCCGTCGTTTATCGCTACCACATCAAGCTCTCCGATCCCTGGGACATCAAAATCGATGGCGCACGTTGTGTGGTCAAAGCACCAGAGCTGCGCCCCAGCCTGCCGCCCGCCGTGCGCACAGACAGAATGGAGAAGCGCTCAGACGCCGGTTGGCTGCGATTTAACGCATCCGACCTCCTCAGCCAAACCGAAAAAGGCCTTACCCCTTTCCTCGAAAAACGTGCCGCGGCGAAGACCACCATCGATCTGGTGAGAGAGCAGGCACGCGATGCCACCGAAGGCTTTGTGAAGAAGTGGCTTCTCAAAGACAAGCCATGGGGCTCTGGAGGCATCGAGTCTATTGAGGTCATTTTCCCCGACGACGAAGGGCAAAAGGCACCCACCGGATCGCCCGAATCACCGCAGTAGATGGCTTCCCGCGGTGCCGCCGAGTCAAAATTGGCCATCACGAAAAGCGCAATCCTCCATTCAGATCGGGGGATTTGTGGCGTATGTACCAACAAACCAGCGCAAACCGCCGCCCCTATCCTCCATGTTTAAATTCTCAGGCCAAGGCTCCATCACCAATTGCGATGGCATTACGCGTCGTGACTTCCTCCACGCTGGCGCGCTCGGTGCCATTGGCTTGACGCTGCCCGCTTTTGAGAAATTGCGCGCAGCAGGTGCCGTTGATCCGAAGAAGGACAACAAAGCCTGCATCATGATCTTCAATCTCGGTGCGCCCAGTCAGCAAGACCTCTGGGATATGAAACCAGATG
>CAZCAL010000382.1:0-4957 GCA_964496625.1 uncultured Verrucomicrobiaceae bacterium
GAGCAGTGGTAGGTTTGATTGAGATTTTCGCGAGCGTCAATTGCAGGCCAGGATTGGAGGCGAACACCTGAGTCTCTGCAGTGATTCCTTTTCCTGAAAGTGTAACCAACACCTCACCGCCGATGTGCGCGGCTCTTGGGGCGATGCCTGTAAGCTCAGGCTTTGCAGGAGCCTTTGATACCTGGGCACCCATTTTCGGGGGAGTTGCGATCGCGATTGGTTTTCCAGTTGCCGAATCATAGAACCCGAGGCTGCCGTCGACGCGCCCTGCGATGAGTTGCGCTTTGTCAGTGAAGGTCACAGCTGACGACCAGTCTGGCTGCGGTTCGAGGGGAAGTTTCTCTGTTAGATCTGCGGCGTTCCAAATTTTGAGGCTTTGATCTGTGGCGGTGGATGCGAGCATTTTACCGTCGATCGATTGGGCGAGATTCAGGATCGTTCCTTCGTGGGCGAATCGACTGGTAATGATGGGGTTCGTGCCCTCCTTGGCATCGGCACTGATGGTCCAGAAGCGAATGCGATTGTCTCCGCCAGCAGCGAAGAGTTGCTTTCCATTTGCACTGAAGATGACGCTGGTTTGTTCTTTGGTTGGTTGGGAAAGTGTATCGAGACGCTGGCCTGCTGGAACCGACCACAGTTTCACCGTGCGGTCTGCACTCGCGCTCGCCAGCACCTTGCCGTCTGGGCGGAAGGAAAGGCTGTTCACCGCGCCGTTGTGGCCCTTGAGAAGTGCGACCTCTTTTCCTGTGGCGATGTCCCAGAGTCGAATTTTTTGGTCATAGGCACCCGTGGCAATCAGCTTGCCATCCGGCGAAACGGCAAGAGCGTAAGCAGCGTCGAGATGGCCTTCAAACGAGTGGGTGATCTTACCGTCGGCCACGTTCCAGCAGATGACTTCACCCACGATACCTGCTTCACCTCCAGCGGCGTAAACCAACGTGCCATCAGGTGAGAACGCGAGGGCATTGGCCTTTCCCTTGATTCCAGTCAAGGTGCGCACGACGGCTCGTGTAGTTGGGTTGAGGAGTTCAACGCTTGCGTAGCGACCTACCGCGATGAGCTGCGCTTTTGAGGAAAAGGCGACAGCCTGGATCACCCGCTTTGGTGGGACGGTCGGCAGGATTTTGGGCGTGATGATTTCGCGCGGCTTCTGTGGGCCTTCTGCGACAAGCGGCCCTTTGGCTCCTTCGTCGATCCACGTCCGAACGAGGGTGATCTCCTCTGGCTTCAGTTTTTCGCGTTTCCCTGGAGGCATGAACTCATTCTTTCCTCCGCGTCCAGAATGACCTTCGAGAAACTTTACCAGCATCGACTCACTTGAGTTGCCTGGTTTGATAGCCAGACCTTCCTTCCCGCCCTTCATTAGCGCGGTATAGGTCTCGGTGACAAACTCACCGTCTGGATCGTCTGCGCCATGGCAATCAACGCAATAGTTCTCCAGCAGCGGAGCGATCTGCTTCGTGTAATCGACCGGTTCGCTGTGACTCAGCGTCGAAGTGGAGAGCAATGCGGCGATGACGAAGGCGGGCCGACAGGGAGTCATACGAAACATGGGGATTAGTGATTGAACAGGAACTCTTTGGAACCCATCAGGCTCCAAAAGAGATCCTCAAGGGTTGCCCGTTTGTCGTCAGGTTTTGCGGAGTCTAAGAGTTCGATTGCCTTCAGCTTCTCCCGTTCCGTGGGGCGGCGTGCAAGGGTAAGAATGTAGGCGTCTTCGACGATCTGATCCGTTGACTGAGATGCCGCCAGCAGTGCGTCAATCCGATTGCCCTTTTGAGCGAGCTTGTCATTGAGTGTATCACCATTGGCGATGTGCAGTGCTTGCGCCATGCTGGGTTCATTGGTGCGCTCGCATTCGCAGGTGGCGACTCTGTCTGCGCGGCCAAAGCTTTTGAGAAAGTAACTGGCAATGTTCGAGTCTGGGAGTTGTAGCGCACGGAAGCCCATGGGGTAAGTGTCGCTGGTGCCCTTGTTGGCGTTGCGCTTATCGATTCGGAAGGTCGTCGGTGCAGCAGTGACTTGGGAAATGGTATCCAACAGCACTTCTGCCTTCAGGCGTCGCGGCACGTAGTGGGAACCATAGCGGAGATCTGCGGCATTCTCTGGCAGAGTGATGCTACTGCGCTGATAAGTCTGGCTTTGCAAGATCACTCGCATCAAGGCTTTGAGGTCAAACTTGTTCTTTAGCAAATGATCGCAGGCGGCGACAAAAAGCGGTTCATTGCTGGCGGGGTTGGTGACGCGCAGATCATCAACGGCTTCAACCAGTCCAGCACCGAAGAAGTTTGCCCATACTCGGTTCACGATGGCTCGCTGGAATAGCTTGTTATCGGGATCTGTGAGCCAATTTGCCAGTGTGATGCGGCGGTCATCGGTGGAGGTCATCGAGATGGCTTCCTCTGCGTCCAATGGTCGGGGAGGTTGAGGCTTTCCAGTCAGTGGTGCGACGAGATCTCCTTGCGAGTCTGAGAAGAGAACGCGCTCATCCACCTGACTGCCATTCTTGGCTCGAATGCGTGAGAAGAGGTTGGCGAAGGCATAGTACTGGACGTTGGTCCACTTCTCCATGGGATGATTGTGGCACTTAGCGCACCCAATCGATGTGCCCATGAACGCGATGCTGACTGTCTCCGCACATTTGGTGGGCGAATCATTGAGAACAAAGAAGTTGCCCGCGCCATTTTCGATGGTGCTGCCAGTGGCGGTGAGAAGGTCTCGCACCATGACATCCCAAGGAGTATTCGCGGCGACGTTGCGCCGAATCCAGTTGTAGTAGGCCCACATGGAGGGGGGCGTGAGTTTATCGCCGTTGACCAAAAGCAGGTCGCTCCACCGATGACTCCAGAAATCGACGAACTCGGGTCGCTGGAGCAGTTCGTCGATCAGTCGGTCGCGTTTGGTTGCGGACTGATCGGTGACGAAGGCGCGGACTTCCTCAGGGGAAGGCAATACGCCGATGGTGTCCAGAAAGGCGCGGCGCATGAATTCGTGATCGTCGGTGCCCTCCGAAGGCGGAATGTTGAGCTCGCGCAGTTTTTGCAGAACAAGCTCATCGATGAAGTTTCGCGGCTTGAGCACGGCGAATTCTTCTTCGGTGATTTTCACCTCCTGCGGGATCGTTACCGTCGTGACAGAAAGCAGGCTGAGATACCAGGCGCTGACCGTGCCTTCTCCGGTGCCCGTTGTTTGGATGAGGCCATTGTCATCGACGGTCGCGACGCTGGCATTCGTTGCATTGAACTTGCACCAGCGCGTCACATCCTCGGTATGTCCGTCAGTGAATTTTGCGGTTACTTTGAGTTGAAAAGACTTGCCGGCGGTGGTCACGAGATGGGCTTGCGGAACACTGAGCGAGACAATGCGAGGATCGTCGGCTTTCGGACCTGGAGCACCTGCGGCGATCCAGTCGGCAATTGCTTTGTATTCGGGCGAGTTCACCTCGAAGCGCTTGTCTCCCTTGTGGGGCACCATTTTGGTGGCTTTGAGCAGGAATAGGCTGCGAGCTGGATCTTCGAGGGTCATCCTCCGTCCGTTGGCACTGCGAGTGATCGAGAGCCAGTCTCCATCGTCATCGAAGCCGCGCAGGGAGAGTCTGAACCCACCCTGACCCGCCGCCGCGCCGTGGCACGCACCCATCGCACAACCGTAACGCGTCAGGATGGGTTGAATGGTGTTGCGGAAGGACGGCACTCCAGCAGAGACGGTTGAAACCCCTGCCAGAAGGAGGAGAAGAATGGAAAGAGGGCTGCGCATGGTTCGGTGACGGGGGGAATCTGCGGAAAGGTTTTGAACCGCCAATAGGACGCTAGTTGGCGGTTAGAAGGCCTTCGCTCAGGCGAACAACTCCTTGATCGCCTGGGTGCCGAAATCGACGACAGGGTAGGGGCGGCTTTGTGGGCCGGGGAGTTCGGTGTGGAGATCGATGCCCAGTGCCTGGTAAATCGTGGCAACGATTTCTTTCGGGGCAACGGGGCGCTCTGTCGGATAGCCGCCGATGTCATCGCTTTTGCCAATGACCTCACCGCCTTTGACTCCGCCGCCGGCGAAGTTCACGGTCCAGCAGTTTGGCCAGTGATCGCGACCCCCTGCTGGGTTGATTTTGGGCGTGCGACCAAATTCAGCAAGGCAGGTGACCATGGTGTCATCCAGCATGCCACGCTGATGCAGGTCCTCAATGAGGGCGCTGTAGCCTTGGTCATACATCGGCGCGACGATGTCGCGCATCCCTTCGATGCTGGTGAAGGGCTTGCTGCCATGGATATCCCAAGTGATCTCGCCAAACACGGTGATGAAGGTATTCACGGTGACGAAGCGCACTCCTCGCTCGACGAGGCGGCGCGCTAGCAGGCAGCTTTGGCCAAAGCGATTGAGACCATAGCGCTCTCGAACTTTCATTGGCTCCTTCGTCAGGTCGAAGGCCTCGCGTGCTTCGGTGCTGGTCATGATGCGATAGGCAGACTCGAAGTTTGAGTCCATCAGCTTTGCCTGCTCGCTGTATTCAAAATTGCGGACTGAGCTGTCCACGAGTTCACGCATCTCTTTGCGACGCTCTAGGCGGACTTCCCCGATTTCTTTCGGCGGTAGTAGATCGGGAACTTTGAAGTCCTTGACGGAGGGATCTGCGTTGAGGATGAACGGATCGTAGGCTTTGCCAAGGAAGCCCGCGTCTTGCCCATGGGGCATGTTACCACCAGTGGGTCCCATCGTTTCTGGCAAGATGATATGGGCTGGCAGATCACTGCGGCGGCCTTTGAGGAACTCCAGAGCGCTGCCGACGTGGGGCGTGTTTACCCCACCGGTAAAGAGGCGACCTGTCTGCATCATCTGATGCCCGGTATCATGCACCGCTGCGGCAGTGTGATAGCAGGATCGCACCAAGCTGAATTTGTCTGCAATCTTCGCATGCAAGGGAAGGATCTCTGAGATTTCAAAAGCGTTGCTCTTGGTGCGGATC
>CAZCAL010000383.1:0-4944 GCA_964496625.1 uncultured Verrucomicrobiaceae bacterium
GCCAAACACGCTTCTGAAGTGCCGCTGATTATGCTCGTGCCGCTTGCCGTTCTGGCCATCATGTCGCTGATTTCGGCCACCGATTTTGTCTCAGGAGCGCTGCAAGCCTTAAAGCCGCTTGAGGTGCATCAGGAAGGCCACATGGTCGTCATGGTCAGCTCACTCATCGCGCTCGTCGTGGGTGCAGGTGGTGGATTTTTCCTCTATCGCAACCGAGATTCTGATCCGATTTCCATCAAGCTCTTCGCCAACAAATTCTACTTCGACGAAATCTACGCCGTTCTAATCAAGTATGCCCAAGACCGTTTCGCCTGGTTGGTGACCGGACTTGAGCGCATTTTCGCCGATGGCCTCATTGCACGCTTTCCTGCAGCCATCGCCGCCCGCTTTGGATCAAGTCTTCGCATCCTGCAAAGTGGCAAATTGCAGGCTTACACCTTCCTGCTTGGTGCCGGCGTTTTGTTTGTCATTTATATCTTGGTGTTCGTTCTGCCCGCTCCAGGGCATTGATGGAGAAGTAACATGAGTTTATTGGAAATTGTCATCCTCCTTCCGCTGCTCGCTGCGATTGCAATCGCAGTTGGCGCTCCAGCACGCATCACCGCAGTGGTGACCAGCGTCATCAACCTCGCCATCGTCTTTTGGCTGGCAATGGGCTTCAGCGAAGCCTCACGCGATGCTGACGGATACGCCTATGTCTTTAAGCGCATCGTGCTCGACAATCCATCGATCGGTTTCGGTGTTGGGGCCGACGGCGTGGCGATGATCATGGCGCTGTTGACCGTTCTGGTCACCTTCGCAGCCATCTGGCAGATCGTTGACAAGCCTGCCTCGTATTACACTTCATCTTTGTTGATCTCAGCGGGCGCACTCGGTGCCTTCCTTAGCACAGATCTTTTCTTCCTTTACGCCTT
Source organism: uncultured Verrucomicrobiaceae bacterium (assembly GCA_964496625.1). Classification (GTDB taxonomy): domain Bacteria; phylum Verrucomicrobiota; class Verrucomicrobiia; order Verrucomicrobiales; family Verrucomicrobiaceae; genus JACKQF01. The sequence continues at coordinate 915 of CAZCAL010000383.1, forward strand.
CCACGAACTCGCATTGATCCCCACCTTTTTGATGATTGGGCTCTATGGTCATGGCGATGCCGCCCACCGCCGTGCCGTCGCGTGGAAGACCACCATTTATCTCGGTGCCGGATCGTTGGTCTTGCTGGCAGGACTCGGCTGGCTGGTTCTTGAATACAGCGGTGGAGGCAAACTCACGTTTGATCTAACCGCCCTCCGTGCGCAGGCAGCCGTTGCCCCCTTGGATGCCGCCAAGCAGGCTCCTATCTTCTTCTTACTCCTCGTCGGCTTTGGCACCTTGGTCAGCCTCTTCCCTTTCCACAGTTGGGCAGCCCCTGCATATGCGACAGCGCCCACACCGATTGCCATGCTGCACTCCGGTGTGCTCAAAAAATTCGGCTTGTTCGGCCTGATTCGAATCGCTCTGCCGATGTTGCCCGCAGGTGCCGCCACCCCATGGGTTCAACAGGCAATGATCTGGATGCTCGTTGGCAACATCTTGGTGATGGGTTGGGTAACATTGAGTCAGAAGCGCCTCGATGATCTACTGGCAAATTCCAGCGTCATGCACATGGGATACATCTTCCTTGGCATCGCAGCGGGCACTCAAGTTGCTCTCAACGGGGCGGTGCTCCTGATGTTTGCCCATGGGATCTCCATCGCGCTCCTGTTCGCCGTTTGCGGGCGGATGCGCAATCAACTGGGCACCTTGGAATTCGCCAAACTTGGCGGGATTGCCTCTCATGCACCGTTTTTAGCCGTTGTATTTGCCTTCGGTGCTTTTGCTTCCATTGGCCTTCCAGGTTTGGCCAATTTTGCTGGTGAGTTGATGATCTTCGTCGGCACCTTCCAGTTCGACAGCCCGATGAAGCATGCGATCCTGGATGTCAATGGTCTTGGCCCGCTCCAGTGGGCAACCATCGCAGGCCTCTGGGGCGTTGTCCTCTCCGCCGTTTACATGCTTCGCGCATGGAGAAAGATTTTTCAGGGAAACCCAAGCTCCGGTCTCTTTATGAGCGACCCCGTTCGCAGTCAGCGTCTGCCGTTGATCCTACTTGCAGCGGTTCTGTTGATCTGTGGCTGTATGCCTGGAATTTTGTTAGGCCTGTTAAAAGCAGCATTTGGTGCCGTCAAAATCGCCGCCCTCTGAATCATCTTGTTTTCACCCCACTTCACCTGGATCCGCTGAGAGTATGTCCGTATTTACCATCGAAGTTCTCCTCGCAATAGCCGGCATGGTGTTGTTGCTGGCAGAGGCTTTCTTCCCAAAACTTCCGCTCAAAACCTTCGGCATTGCAGCGATTGGGTCGGCAATCGCTGCCCTCCTGCTCTTTCTCTCCAGCAGCAAGGAAACGGCCTCACTGCCAGGCTTCGTCGCTGCGTGGCATCAACTGGATAGCTTGGCCATTTTCTACAAAGGCTTTGCTCTCGTCACCACAATCCTCGTCCTTTGGCTGCTACTCATTTGCGCACCGTATTTGAAGCGATTTTCAGTCGATGGCAAACTGGGCGAGATGCTGGCCCTGCCGCTGATCGTCTGCGCGGGGATGATGTGGATGGCCTCTGCAAAAGATCTCGTCACCGTGTTCGTTTCCCTGGAACTCGTCACCGTTTCTTTCTACGTGCTGGTGGCCTGCACCCGCAAGAGTGTCATTTCTCTTGAGGCTGGCGTTAAGTATTTGATTCTCGGGGCGCTCTCGACAGGCATTCTGGTCTTCGGAATCGCCTGGATCTATGGAGCCACCGGATCGCTGAGCTTTGAGGGCATCGCCAAGGCTTGTGCCGATGGCACATCAAACAAAACCGCGCTACTCTTTGCGACCGCTTTCCTCCTCGCTGGAATGGGGTTCAAGGTTGCCATGGCTCCCTTTCAAATGTGGGTGCCAGATGTGTACCAGGGTGCCTCCATCCCAGTAACCACCTTCCTTTCCGTTGGATCAAAAGCCGCTGGCTTCATCGTTCTGACCCGCCTCATCAATGCCCTCACTGCATCTGGCTCGATGATCCGGAATGAGGTAATCCTTATGTTGGTGGCGTTGGGTGCAGTCACGATCCTTGTCGGTTCGCTTCCCGCCATTTACCAGACCAGTGTCAAGCGCATGCTGGCCTACTCCAGCATCTCCCACGCGGGCTTCCTCGTCCTAGCGCTCGCATGCCGAGACTCGGTTCGCTTTGACCTCAGTGCGGGAGGTGTCGTCGCCTTCTATCTTGCGACCTACTTGCCGATGACCGTTCTCGGATTCTTGGGACTCGCCATCATGCGCCTCCAAGGTCGTGGTGAAGAGCTTCAAGACTTCACTGGCATGGCAAAACGGTCACCGCTACTCGCAACGATGCTGACGATTGCCTTTGCCTCGCTAGCAGGCCTTCCCCTCACCGGTGGGTTCCTTGGAAAGATGTTTGTATTCGTTGGAATGGTCGATCAAGGCTGGTGGATCGCCATCGCCTGCGCCGTGGTCGGTGCAGCAGCAGGATTCTACTACTACTTCCGTATCATTTTGGCCATGTTCAGCCCTCTCCCAGCAGATGAAGCTAGTGGGCCACTCAACTGGACGCTGTCTGCACGAGTGCTCAGCATTGCTCTCGGACTTTTGATCCTGATCCTGGGCGTCTATCCTCGGCCGCTGCAAAAGCTTCTAGCCCCTGCCCCCGTCGCTGCCACTCATCAAGTGGCACCGACGAGGTAATCGCAAAGAAAGAGGGTCAGATCCAGGTGCCTGCGGGAATGATCGTGTCTTTGGGCACCACCACGATTCCATCTCGGACATAGAACAGTTCGCTATCCATATTGGCAGGCTTGCCTTCAGGTGTGATGACGACATTGTCACCGATATGAACGTTCTTATCGATGATGGTGCGCTCAATCCGGCAATTCCGCCCAATTCCAGGAGCAGGACGATTGGGATCGCGTCCTGCCGCACCAGCAAGATAGTCCGCGCCCATTACGATCGTCTCGCGCATCGTAGTCCCCGCTTCGATGAAGGATCTAATCCCTACGACACAACGCTCAATGTGGGCGTCAGAGATCACGCAGCCATCCGAAATCAGAGCTTCGCGGACCGTTGCCCCATTGATTTTTGAGGCGGGCAGGAAGCGTGCATGGGTGTAAATGGGAGCAACGGAATCAAAGAAGTTATACTGCGGCACTAGGCTGCAGAGATCCAGGTTTGCATCAAAGAAGGACCGAATCGTGCCGATGTCCTCCCAATAGCCTTGGAAGTTAAAGGCGTGCACACGATTGGATTTGAGCACCGCCGGAATGATGTCTTTACCGAAGTCTAACTTGTCGTTGTTCAGGCAATCCACCAGGACCTGACGATTGAAGAGGTAAATTCCCATGCTGGCTTGATAAAGCTCATCGTCAGCATCCCGTCCCAGCGCAGCGACCGTTTCTTTTGGCATTCGCAGTTTTGCTAACACCTCTGGATCCTTGGGCTTCTCCACAAACTCATGAATTCGGCCTTCTGCATTGGCATGCATGATGCCAAATCCAGCTGCTGCTTTGGCGTCAACAGGTAGGGTGGCAATCGTCAGTTCCGCATGATTGACGACATGCTCTGCCATCACACGCCGAAAGTCCAAACGATAGAGTTGGTCCCCACTGAGAATCATGAAGTAATCCCAGTCGCCCTCCAAGAAGTACCGCATATTCTGCCGCACCGCATCCGCAGTGCCCTGATACCAAGCCTCGCCCTGAGCGGTTTGTTGCGCTGCTAGAATCTCCACAAACCCTCGGGTGAATTGATCGAACTTGTAGGTGCGATTGATGTGCCTATTCAGCGACGCACTATTATATTGCGTCAGCACATAGACCTGCCTCACGCCAGAGTTGATGCAGTTGCTGATGGGAATATCCACCAGTCGATATTTCCCCGCCAAGGGCACCGCTGGTTTGGCGCGTTCTTTTGTCAGCGGAAATAACCGTGAACCCGCTCCACCGCCCATCACAATGGCCAGGGTCTTTGATCTCAATGCTGCTTCGACTTCGAGTCGTTGGAGGGCTGCTTCGGTTAGCTTGTTTTTCATGGGATGACGGGGATGGCTGAATGAC
>CAZCAL010000384.1:0-4934 GCA_964496625.1 uncultured Verrucomicrobiaceae bacterium
GCCAAATGGGTGATGGACCCCGCCAATCCCTTAACCGCGCGCGTCACAGTGAACCGCTTTTGGCAAGAGGTCTTTGGCCAAGGCATCGTCACCAGCAGCGAAGATTTCGGCATCATGGGTAGCGCACCCAGCCATCCTGAATTGCTCGATTGGCTGGCCGTAGAATTCCGCGAAAGTGGCTGGGACGTAAAGAAGCTATTCAAGTTGATCGTCACCAGTTCAGCCTATCGTCAAGCAGCAGTAACCACCCCTGAAAAACTAGAGAAGGACCGTAACAATCGACTCTTCAGCCGTGGGCCAAGATTCCGCATGGATGCAGAGATGGTGCGCGATTATGCGCTGACTGCGAGTGGTTTGCTCTCCCAAAAAATGGGTGGCCCGAGTGTTCGGCCTTACCAGCCAGAAGGCATCTGGGACGTCGTCGGTCTGCCCAATGGTGACACTCGAAAGTACGTTCAAGACACCGGCGAAAATTTGTATCGCCGCACGCTTTACGACTTCTGGAAGCGCATGGCACCCCCGCCAAATATGGAGGCCTTTAACGCCCCAAGCCGCGAAGTTTGCACCGTGCGCCGCGAGCGCACCAACACGCCACTCCAGGCACTCGTGACGATGAACGACCCGCAGTTCGTCGAAGCGGCGCGAGTTTTAGCCCAGAAGGCTCTGGAGTGCGGTTGCAATGACGACGCCAAAGCTTTGGACTTCATCTCCCAACGGGTGCTTTGCCGCCCATTGACCAGCCGTGAAGTCCCGATCTTGAACGCAAGTCTCAAAGATCTGCGGGCCTTTTACCAAGGCAAACCCGAAGAAGCAGCAGCCCTGATCGCAGTAGGTGAAAGCAAGGCCGACAACAAGTTGCCGCCCACTCAACTCGCTGCGTGGACAATGCTCTGCAACCAGATGCTCAATCTGGATGAGGTCTTGAATAAGTAGAATCCCACCGATGAAAACACCCTCAAACCCTTTCCTCCAGTCTCGTCGCCAGTTTTTCACTCAAGGGCGCAACCTCCTCGGTGGAGCAGCCTTGTCATCGCTCTTGGGCGAGGCCATGCTGAATGCGGCACCATCGCACAAAGCGCAGGGACCGCAGTTCCCAGCCAAGGCGAAGCGCGTCATCTATCTGCACATGGTCGGCGGGCCGTCACAAATCGATTTGTTCGACCACAAACCAGTGATGCAAAAATGGTATGACAAAGATTTGCCTGATAGCATCCGCCAAGGACAGCGCCTCACCACGATGACCAGCGGTCAGGCACGCTTCCCGATTGCCCCATCGAAGTATAAATTTTCGCAGGCTGGCCAGTGCGGCATGTGGATGAATACCGAAATGCTGCCGAATCTGGCCAGCAAAGCGGACGACATTTGCTTCATGCGATCGCTGCACACAGAAGCGATCAATCACGAACCAGCCATCACCGCGATGCAGACTGGCAACCAAATCACGGGTCGCCCCTGTCTCGGTTCATGGGCTTCTTACGGGCTAGGCTCCACGAACGAGAACCTCCCGACCTTTGTAGTGCTGGTCGCCACCCCAACCAATCGCGAGCAAGAACAGGCCATCTCCGCCCGCCTTTGGTCATCAGGGTTTCTGCCTGGCGAACACGCTGGGGTTTCCTTTCGCAGCAAAGGGGACCCGATCCTCTACATCAACAACCCTCCTGGGGTGCCTGATGCCGTCCGCAAACGCACCATCGAAGGACTCAACGCGCTGAACGAACTGAACTACGAAACGGTAGGTGATCCTGAAACCAATACACGCATCCATCAGTATGAGATGGCCTTCCGGATGCAGGCAAGTGTACCCGAATTGACTGATTTGAAGCAGGAGCCAGAGCACATCTTTAAGCTCTACGGCGAAGACTCGAAGACCCCAGGCAGCTTTGCGAACTCCGTTCTAATGGCCCGCCGATTGGTCGAGCGCGGCGTGCGTTTTGTGCAGATCTACCACAACAATTGGGATCACCACTCCAATGTTGGTGGCCGTATGCCTTCGCAATGCAAGGACGTAGATCAACCCTGCGCAGCACTTATTGAGGATCTCAAGCAGCGCGGTATGTTCGAGGATACCCTCATTATTTGGGGTGGCGAATTTGGCCGCACGATTTACTCCCAGGGCGGCCTGACGAAAGAAAACTACGGCCGCGATCACCACCCACGCTGTTTCAGCATGTGGATGGCAGGCGGCGGAGCCAAAGGCGGTGCCATCTATGGAGAGACGGATGACTTCAGTTACAACATCGTCAAAGACCCGCTGCACATCAGCGACTTTCACGCAACGGTACTGCACCTCTTAGGCTTCCACTTTGATCGCTTCAGCTACAAGTTTCAGGGACTCGATGCCAAGCTCACTGGAATCAATCACGCCAAGGTGATCAAGGAACTACTGGCCTAACAGGCATCATTTCCCCTCGAAGATCGCTAACTCATTGATGCCCCAGTTCGCCTTGGGTTCGGTGCCTGTCAGTGTGATTCGAACAAATTTCGCAGTGACGCTGGCGAAGGTGATTTCGGTCAGCGCACTACCTTTCCCTTCCGCCACCTTGCTCCACGACTTATCGTCGGTCGATGTTTCAACTACGTAGCTGCGAGGATAGTCGTTATACGTCCCCTCGCTATCAAGCGCTAGGCCCGCAATTTTTGACGCAGCAGGCAGTTCAATCTTAAACCAGCGTCCGGGCTTCTGGGACTCGTTCGTCTTCCAGCGACTGCTGGTGGATCCATCCGTGGCGAGACGCAGTTCGCCTGGATTCCGATCCGCACTTAGCTTCCACGCAGAGCCATTGCCCAACATTGGGAGTTTCACTGTTACTCTTTCTTTAAGGGGTTTGGGAGAAGGTGCGCGATCCAGGAAATAGGAGGCCACAACATTGCCATCGAGGAGTTGCAGTTGATCCAATTTCAATGTCGCTGAATACATGATCACCTCTGCGAGGTAACCCACAAATTGCTCTTCCGGCTTTGGGGTCGTTTCGCCAGTGCTGGCGGACTTGCCGATCTGAAGTCGATTCAAAGGCTCACTGGGGGCCGTGACTTTGCTTCCTGGGCTAGAAGAAAAGGATCGACCGTTTGCATCTCGAGCACGCAAGCCTACTTCACCACTTGCCTTGTCCCACCAGACGGCCGCCACACAAGGAGAGGACGCGTTCACGTCCTTGGATAGAATTCTTTTATCTGATCCATTGATGAATGCTGCCTCAATGGCACCACCTTGCAGAACCTTAATCACGACCTGACTACTACCGTTCGACAAAGAAAGTAGCTTCATCGGCAATTTGTTCTTATCCGCCTGAAACGCCACGACCAGAGTCATTCCAGGGGTCGCCCCTGGAGTTGCCTCACCCCCAAACGGAAAAAATGCCTTCTGTTTGCCAGGGTCTGCCAAAGACATTGCGCACGGCGGTTTGCCGGCAGCAGGATGAAAGTCCAGCACCCATCTATTGCCCTTCGCGGCAGGTTCGCCCGCAATGATCGGCCAGTAAATTCGACGGGGTGCAATGTCGGTCTTACCCACCTCAGAGCGCAGCATATTGTCTCCGCCACGCGCAGAGAGGTCTCGCCAAGCGACCACTTGCTCGTTGGTGTTTGCTTTGGCTGGTTTGCCATCGCTACCCCTACGATTTGCATACCAGCCGACATTTGATGCCAGGTGAATGCAGATGTTTTGATCCACTGGAGGGAAGGAACGATCCGTCGGCAATTGCTCGATGACTGTCGGTGGATCCCCGCCCGGAAAAAGCGATGAAGGAGCGGCTGGCTTGTCCCCCGAAACGGAGGGCGTAGCGTCAGTCGAATTTCCACCGCGAAGCAGGATGAATCCGCCAATGGCCAAGGCCAATCCGCCACCCACGATAAAAACTAGCTTCTTCTTCGCATCAAAGCCGCCGGAGCCAGCGGCTTTGACGCCCTTGGGCGGAGTCGTCGGCTGAGAGGTAGGCCCAGGCCGCCGCGGCCCCGGCGCTGTGGGACGCGGTTGCGCGACAACTCTCGGTGCGACGGCTTCAGCGACCGGAACCGCCATCTCTACCACCGGAGGGGGTTGCGTGTAGGCACTCGGATCGTGCTGCAGCGGCACCGTCCCTGTCCCATAGTACATCGGCTGCGTGTAGCTACCTGGATAAGCTTGCTGTGGGGGATAGATTGGGGGCATCGCTCCCCACTGCCCATAAGGAGCCATCGCTGGCATCTTTTCCCAGGCTCGGAATTCCTCAATCGCCTGCTGCGCATTCACGGGGCGTTCTTCGGGTTTGCCAGCCATCAGCCTAGCCACCCACACTCCCAGCCAGTGCGGCACATGCGGGGCGATCTCTGAGAGAGCGACCACCTCATGGTTGATGTGTTTATCGATGACCTCCCCCATCGATGCGCCATCGAAGGCCTTACGGCCAGATAGTGCCTCATAAAAAACACAGCCTAACGAATACAGATCGGTGCGCTCATCCACCGGCTCGCGAGTCAATTGCTCCGGTGCCATGTAGTGGATGGAGCCCATGACTGTGCCAGACTGATCCTCCGTCTGCTTTCGCGCCTTCAGCCCTGCGCGCGCCAACCCAAAGTCGATAATTTTGGAAGCCAACCGCCCCCCTGGGAGTCGCTCAACCTTGATGTTTTCCGGCTTGATGTCGCGATGTAAAATATGGTGCTGGTGAGCCGCAAGCAGGCCCTCAAGCGTCTGATTTGCTAACTCCTTAAAGTCGTCATACGGAAGCGGGCCTCGACCCACCACATCCGCCAGATCTTCTCCGGTGAGCAACTCCATGACAATGAAAAGGCCTTCCTCATCACTGGCGACGTCAAAGATCGTCACGATGTTCGGATTGCGCAGCGAAGCGAGTGCATCAGCTTCCCTCCGCAGCTCTGCCTGAGTCTCATCGTCGGTCGTGCTCGCCTCTGCCGCCGTCATCAGGCGTTTGATGGCTACCCACCGTTTCAGCTGG
>CAZCAL010000385.1:0-4933 GCA_964496625.1 uncultured Verrucomicrobiaceae bacterium
CGTGAACTCCAAGCCTGTGGTGATAAGTTGACGGTGCTGTTCAATTCTTTTGTCTGTGATGCAGAGTCGGCAAATGGTCGTGTGACCTCGGTGGTGATCGCTAACAAAGACGGGCTGGTTCGCATCAAGCCGAAGGTGGTGATCGATTGCACGGGGGACGCTGATGTGGCGGCGTGGGCGGGTGTTCCAACCGAGCAAAGCGCTGAAGTGCAGCCGCTGACTTTGCATTTCCGCATCGGTCATGTGCAACGGGTGCCCGAGATCAGCAAGCTCTGTCGTGCGGCGCTGGTAAAGGCTCAAGAGTTGGGTGAGTTGCCGCATTTCTACGGTCCAGGGGTGATGTTCATGTATGCCAATGACGAGATCTATATCCACGGCGTTCGCGTCCCGGCAAACCCGACAGATGCAGCGGATCTGAGCCGCGCCGAGATGCAGGGACGGGCGGATGCATTGGCGATGCATCGCGCGTGGAAGAGAGATGTTCCTGCTTTTGCGGATTCCTATTTCCTGGAGGCTTATCCGTGGATCGGAGTTCGGGAGTCGCGTCGGCTGATCGGTCAGCATGTGCTGAACGAAAAAGAGATCATGGAGAATCGTCGCTTTGATGATGCCATCGCCACGGGCTGTTGGTATCTCGATCTACATCCGAACAAAACGGTGGTAGGCAGCGCCAATGACTTTGATCCCAAGAAGGTGCAGCCGAAACCTTATGACATTCCGTATCGGTCACTGGTGCCGCAGAAGATCGAGAACGTTTTGGTTGCTGGACGTTGTCACAGTGCCACACGCGGGGCACACGCATCGACGCGAGTGACCGTCACCGCGATGGCCTTGGGGGAAGCTGCAGGCTGTGCTGCGGCGCTGAGCTTGAAACAGAAAGTGGTAGTGGCCACCTTGGATGGACAGCGGGTGCGGGAGGCGCTCGGAGCACAGGGTGGTGGTCCATTCACTGATAGCTGATCCCCTCGCCGATGAAGGAAGGTGGGCGCCGGATGTCGTCGCATTTCTCACATTCTTTGACGTGCAAGTCGGGCGTGGAGTGCGTTAATGATGGATCATGCGTCTTCAGAACAAAGTCATTCTCATCACTGGTAGTGTCACCGGAATCGGCAAAGCCATCGCGAAGCGTTGCGTCGAGGAAGGTGCACGAGTGCTGATCCATGGCCTGGAGCAAGATCTGGGCGAGCAAACCGTCGCTGAACTCGGTGCAGCGAATGCTACGCTCGTCATCAAAGACCTTGCCGATGAGGATGCGGCGCAAATGCTGGTGAAGGCCGCGCTGGATGCGTTTGGTAAGCTGGATGCGGTGGTCAACAATGCCGCACAAGTTGGCCTCGGAAACATCCAAACGACGGATGCGAAGTGGTTCCGCCGAATGTTGGAGATCAACTGCATTGTGCCCTACCTCATCACACAGGCCGCGCTTCCGCATCTGCGCGAGACGCGGGGCAGCGTCATCAATATCGGCAGCGTCAACGCGTGGAGTGGTGAACCGAATTTGATGCCCTATTCGGTCTCCAAAGGTGCACTCATGACGCTCACTCGTAACCTTGGCGATACGCTGATGCGCGAGGACGGTGTGCGCGTGAATCAGATCAATCCAGGCTGGGTGCTCACGGAGAACGAGGCGAAACGCAAACGCGAGCACGGCCTGAAGGACGACTGGTATGCTGATCTACCGAAGGTGTATGCACCCGCAGGCCGCATCCTCTGGCCAGAGGAGATCGCCGCCTGTGCTGCCTGGTTGCTGGCAGATGAATGCGGTCCCATCAGCGGACAAGTTTTCGACTTGGAACAGCACCCATTTATTGGCCGCAATCCCCCCAAAGACAGCACGACCATCCCTTCCAAATAACCAACCATGCCGAAACTCGCCGCCTTCCCCAAAGCCTTCATGCAGGCCCTCTGCAAAGAAGGGACCATGACCGTCTCCGAATGGATCACGCTCGCCTCCAAGCTCGATATCCAGGGGCTAGAATGGTATGCTGGCTTTCTAGAGATGGCGGATGAAGGGAATTGGTCACGCTTCCGCAGAGAGGTGGAAGATACTGGCAAGGTAATCCCGATGATGTGTTGCTCACCGGATTTTACGCATCCTGATGCGGCGTTTCGCGATAAAGAGATCGCCAAGCAAAAGCGCTGGATTGATATGACGCATGCACTCGGCGGCTCGTATTGCCGAGTGCTGAGTGGACAGCGGCGGCCTGAATTGACGCTGGACGAAGGTGTCAAACTTGCTGCCTATTCGATCTACGCCTGCCTGCCGTATGCACAGGAGAGGGGTATCACTTTAATCATCGAAAATCACTACAAGGATGATTTTTGGGAGTATCCCGAATTTGCGCAGAAGATGGATGTGTTTTGCAAACTCGTCGATGCGGTGAATCACCCGAACTTCGGGGTCAATTATGATCCGTCCAACACATACCTTGCAGGTGAAGATCCGCTGGAGCTTTTGAAGAGGGTTTCGCATCGGGTCGTCACGATGCATGCCAGCGACCGCTATCTCGCTGAGGGCACCATTGAGGATCTTCGAAAAGAAGAGGGCGGTGCGCAAGGATACGCCAAACGCCTCCGCCATGGGGAAATCGGCAAGGGAATGAATGACTATGATGCGATCTTTTCTGAGCTGAAGAGCAAGGGCTTCGATGGTTGGATCAGCATTGAAGATGGCGTTGACGGCATGGATCAGCTGGCCCGCAGCGTTGAGTTTTTGAAAACCAAAATCGCCCAACATTGGGCCTAGAATCTATCATGAAACCCATCGCCCTCGCGCTTCTTCTATTTGTCTGCGGCTCGACCTATGCCGAGAGTCTCCCAGTCGTCCCCAAGACCTTCACTCCGCCCGCCGGGATTCGGATGGAGAAGGACATCCCTTACATTGCGGGTGGTGACGAAGCGCAAAGGCTTGATCTGTATCTTCCTGAGAAGCCTGCGGAGAAACCTTTGCCGCTCATCGTGCATATCCACGGCGGTGGTTGGAGAGCGGGTAGCAAGTTTCCGTGTCCCGTCATGATGATGGTGCAGAAAGGGTATGCCGTGGCAAGTGTGGAGTATCGCTTCAGCCAGAAGGCCATCTTCCCGGCGCAGATTCAGGATTGTCAGGCGGCGATTCGTTGGTTGCGCGCACATTCCAAGGAATACCATTTTGACACTGATCATGTCGGAGTTGTTGGTGGTTCAGCGGGCGGTCATTTATCGGCTTTGGTTGGCACCTCGGGAGGAAAGAAGGCATTTTCGCCGATTGGTGGCAACGAAGAACAGTCGGACCGTGTGCAGGCCGTCTGCGACTACTTTGGGCCGACGGATTTTGGGGCGGTGGTGAAGCAGGCAGATGAAGACAAGAATGTGCGCAACATCTTCAAGTTTAACACCCCAGGTGATCCGTATTCCGCATTGATCGGGACAAGACTGGACGACAAACCGAAGGCCGATGCGGTGAGTCCAATGCACTACGTCAGCCAAGACAATCCACCTTTCCTCATCCTGCATGGCACTCACGATGCCCTGGTGCCGCTGGCGCAGAGCGAAGAGCTTGCTGCTGCCCTGAAGGAAAAGGGAGTTGAGGTATGGCTGCAAAAGCTTCCCGGCGCTGGTCACGGCGGACCCGCTTTTGCAAAGCCAGCGCTGCTAGGGTTGATTGAGAAGTTCTTCGAGAAGCATCTCAAAGGAGCACCTGTGGAGTTGACTTTGCTGCCAGAGGCGGAGTTGGCGGTGGAGCCTCCTAAAGCCGCGCGGTGAACACCTACCGCCTAGAACATAGGCATCTGGTGTCCGCTGCAGCAGCAGGTCAACTGAAATGCTGCCCTGTGTCCGGTGGGAGCTGTTATTAATCCGCACCCAAAGATTTTCGAGTAGGCGGCGATGTCTGTAGTGATCGGTGGGAAGGCCAGATGGCGTTCCAAAAATCAAATCGGCAACAGCTTCTTGCTGCTGGCAGAGAGTTCGTCCGAATTCCGCGCACCGTCGATGATCCTCGCAAGCGTCGTCAGAGGAATTGGTGTAACGACAGTGAAGCTGCCTTCGGCAATGGATTCGGTAAGGCCAGCAGCGCTGCCTGCTTTTGCCCGCGAATAAGCTGCAGTCGTGGCGTGGGTCAGGTAGCCAGGGAAATCAGGAGCATTGAGAATGCAGACATCGTCGACACAGCCTTCTCGCAGGGTGGTCAGGCTCACGAGCAGTATGGCATCACCAGTCTGCTGCGGATCAGAGATCACCACCCACAGGTGACGGGGCGGTAGGTTACAGCGGAGCGTGGTGCCCAGGGCGATCATGCATGGAGTGCAGCTCCAACGAAGTTCAGTTCTTCGGCATCCTGCTCGATCTGTTGGATTTGCTCGTCATTGAGGCCGACGGCCCTCGCCATTTTTGCCACCGGAATGCGGTCACGTCCTCGTGCCATGGGCGTCCATTCCTCGCATCGCTCATGAGACCAGTCGCGAAGCTGCCATTGGTCTTTGTCGCCGAGTTCTGCGTAGATTTCGCTGATGAGCTTCAGTTCGCTGGGGGCCAGATGATCGGTGCCGATCTCGGCTCCACGCAGGCCGATCTCATGGTTTTGACGGTCGCTGATGAATTCCTCCCAGCGGCACTCGTCTTCGCCCCAGAGGCCGCCGGAGTTGATGAGGTCGAGCAATTCGCTGGTGATCGGCCCGTTTGGAAGAGAAAAGTAGGTGCCCCCCACGACAGGAATACGGCGCCGCTGTATGGAGAGCCGGTCCAGGGCATAGACCAGTTTGATCATTTTCATGATGTTCATCACGCCGCCCTCACGACGGATTAGATCACAGGCCACCTCGGTGGCTTTGGTGATGTCGAATCGGAAACTCATGGGGCGAGTGTACAGCAAACGTGCACCAAGGTAAAGCCCAGTCTGCAACTGGAGACTTTCGCGATTGGGGGAACATACTAACTCCACTTCTTCGCGAGTCGA
>CAZCAL010000386.1:0-1230 GCA_964496625.1 uncultured Verrucomicrobiaceae bacterium
GACAACGCTTTCAAACATCGCGGCAGGTTCATTTTGGTCAGAGGGAATCTTGATGATTGGTTGAAGATCCCCCAAATCGACGAAGAAAATGCTGTTATCTGCCGCGACCTCCCTCATGATGTCGGCATACGGACGCGTCAGTGCCATATCCGCCTCCGGCGGGTCGTTCACGGTCAATGTCGGGCTCAGCAAGATCATTTCTGCTCCCGCTGCACGGGTGGTATCGATGACCTCTTGGAGATTGGCAGCGTATTGGGCGAGGTCCATGCCAAAGGTGGCGTCATTGATACCAAAACTCACCAACACGAGATCTGGCGGGTTCTCCAGGCCATAGGTCGTCAGAGCCTGCATCGCGTGGAGCATGAGTCTTCCGCCACGACCGAGATTGCGCAGCGTTATTTCGGGTCCCATGTACGGCATGTCCTTGGCGGGCTGTCCTGCCGAGGGCTTGATCAGACGCACCCCACCGGTGTAAAAGAACTGGGAGGCGAGTTCCTTCGCAAACATCGCAGGGTAGGCTTTGAGCCAATTCTCGTTGTCCTGATCGTAACCATACATGTTCACGACGGAATCCCCCAACGCCACGATGTGAAACGGCTGCCTTTGAGAGAGCTTCCGATACGTGTTTGGAAGGGCCTTTTTAAAATGCTCCTGCTGCTCTGGCGTTAGCTCAAAGCTGGTCTGCCGCGGTAGGCTTGTATCTGGAAGGTTTTGCTCTACTTTATCTGCCGCTTCAGCCAGCCTTGTCGCATTCTTAGTCATCGGTGACTCGGCTGCGACCGGTTCTGACGGCGTTGCTGGGGTTGTCTTTTCCGTCCCCGCACTGTCGGGAACTTGAGAAAACGAAGGCGATGCGGTGTGAAATGCCAGTGCCGAGATGAGGGCAAGTAGGCGGATAGGAGCGTGCGCCGACGGGAGGTTGGGGCGGGCTGGGGAGAGCATCCGTTGAGAGGGGAGCATAAGGACGCTACTTCAACGCAAACGGACCGCATTTCCAGCGCGGATTTGGTCGGAATGTGCAAAAGAACCGCCGGAGATCGGTGACGAGGTGAGGAAATTGTCGTGTTACCAGCTTCTTTGATTTGCTATATTTAAAAGCAAATGATAGAATTTCCAAAATGAGCCACCGCTTTCTCATCACGGCAATCCTCATCAGCGCCACCTTGGCTGGTGTTGTTGGAGCCTTAAGAGAAGGTCATGGCGAGGTTTGGCGGGTGTGGTGGGGAAAGA
>CAZCAL010000386.1:1240-4925 GCA_964496625.1 uncultured Verrucomicrobiaceae bacterium
CCCCAAAGATTCAAAGTAGATCTTGTGGATCATTTGAACTATCCCCGGATGGCAACGAGGCTTTCGCCGCTCGCCATTGATGGGGAACTGGAGACCTGGGTGCAGGAAAAAATCAGTGACGGTCTCGATGTGACTGATCTCAATGCTGTGGCAGATATGGTAAAGGTGGCTCTTCCTCGTTATGCTAAGGTCCTGGTGGTGTCCGCTACCAGCCCAAGCCTTGAGGGGCTATTAAAGAGCTTTCAGTCCACCGCTCAAGATGTGGACCCGGAAATTACTCACGTGGCGTGTGCTCTCCGCGACTCGGCGGGGGGGCTCAGCCATCAGGCGCTCTTAATTATGGGGCAAAGGCTCCAGGACTTTTCTCCAGAACTATTGCGCGATGGCCAGACCAATCAGTTTTTTAGTGTCTGCATCCACTGTGGACGATCACACATCTGCCGTATTCCCACGAACCAACGCAGCATGGGGCTTGAGTGTCCAAATCCAGAATGTGGAAAGACTTACGCTGTGATTGCGGCTGATCGGAAAGGCGTTTTCCATTATGCCAATGAGTTTTTGACTGGCTATCAGCCTCCCGCCCTCTTTGCGAGGGATCAATCCCGGGCGCAGGAACTCTTTACGATCTGGGCTGCTGTTCATGAAAACTGCCGTTACGTGAAGGATGCTGGCTCGCGAAAGAATCAAACGGATAGTTGGCAGTTTGCCATTGAAACCCAATCACTGCTGGTGGGTGACTGTGAGGATTCTTCCATCTTTTTGGCGGATTGGCTGATTGCACGGGGTTTTCAGGCGCGAGTCGCTCTGGGCAAATACGGAGACATGGGAGGACATGCATGGGTGGTGGCGAAGCTTGATGACAAGGAATATCTGCTTGAATCCACTGAGGCCCTACCAGACCCAGATCATCCTCCTCTCGCTTCTCAGGTGGGAAGCCGTTATGTGCCTGAGGTTACCTTTGACCGCTTTCACTTGTACGTGAGGAAGAACGAGCAGACAATTTGGAATGGTGACTACTGGTCAACAAAACTTTGGACTGCTATCGAGCCACGAGCGGTTCAGCACAAAGCTGATGCGGCCAAGACCCCTCAAAAAACGGTAGGAGACACCAATATGCCGCGTTCCACGGTGAGGGATCTCGTACCCCCAGACCGATTGGCAAGGATGCGTTTTCATGGGTCTGCAGTGACGTTCGGCGAACTTTCGGGCTTTCCCTCCGACACTCCAGTTTGGTCGGTTCCGGTGCCCGCCCATCTCTTTGGCGCGGCGGAGCGGACACCTCCGTCTCCACCGGCCAGCCTTGGCCATGGTGCAACGGTTCCCGAGCAGCGTTTTATCCAACCAACGGACGCCGCTGGTATCCCGGTGCCTACTTCCTGATGCGGTAGAGATGGGATTGGGTGCGGACGAGGAGATCAGCATCACAGATTGCGGGCGATGCGAGAGAGCGTTCGCCCAAAGGATTGCGCTGAACGATGTCAAGGCTGTGGCCCGGTTTGACGACGACCCCCAGGCCTGCTTCGTCTTGCAAATAAAGGTGTCCATCTGCGAAAAGCAGCGAAGCGGAGATGGGGCCAGTGCAGCGTTCCTGGAAATAAGCCTCTCCGGATTTCGCATTCAGGCAAGAGAGCACACCGTTATCGGCCACCATGTATAGGTCATCACCGACCACGACTGGCGACGGATTGTGTGGCGCAAATTTGTCCGCGCGCCATGCGATGTGGGTTGCGGTGACATCGCCCTGTCCGTCCGGGCGGATGGCGAGGAGGGATGGCTTATCATAGCCAGTGCTGATGAAGAGAAGGCCTTGGCCGAAGACGGGGCGTGGTACAACCGAGTAACCCTGATCGTAGGTGACGCGCCAGATTTCGCTGCCAGTGGCTGGATCCAATGCAGAAACGACACCACTGCCCGGCGTGATGAGTTGTGTTTTGCCTGCGACCTCAATCAGCAAGGGCGTGCAGAATGAAAACTTGCGTTTGGCCTCTGAGACACGCTCATGACGCCAGACCTGCTTACCGGTATTCTTATCCAAAGCGATCACGCCTGGGTTTTCTGCGCCGTCAGCGCTAAAGATGAGCAAATCGTTGTAGAGCACCGGTGAACTGCCGTTGCCATGCACCGGTTTGTAGCCAAACGCTTGATTGCTCCAAATAATTTTCCCGTCCTTGGCGTTTAAGCACGCCGTGCCCATGTGGCCAAAATGGACGTAGATCCGACCACTTTCGTAAATTGCCGAGGGACTGGCGTGACTGTTCTTCTTGTGGATCTTTGGCGCATCCGCCGCCTTTTCAGTAAACACCTTCGTCTGCCAGGAGATCTTGCCGGTCACGGCATCCACAGCGACGGATTCGAGGGATCGATCCGCTTCCGGTCCGTCATCAGCCCCGTTGAGGGGGATCGCAGTGGTCAGAAAGATGAGACCCTCCGCGACGACTGGGGATGACCAGCCGTATCCAGGGATATCAGCCTTCCAGACAATGTTCTTATCTGCACCCCATTCGATAGGCAGCCCGGTGGCATCGGATTGACCCTGAGCGCTTGGCCCACGAAACTGCGGCCAAAACGACTCCGCATGCAAAAGGGCAGGGAGCAAGAGCGAGGGGGCGAGTGCCCATGCACGAACGAAGGTGGAGATGCGGAACATGCCGTGCATGGTGCATGGCACGCCGATGATGTCAATGGAGTTGCTCCGTCTCTCCTTCGTTGGAGCTTGGGCGTGGATTGATCAACGCATCGATTAATAGCTGGCTGTCATCAAGGAAAGTCGCTGCCACACCATTGATAAAGTCCGCCTCCTCGTGGCGGGTGTGGAGGACGACGAGGGTCGTTTCCTTGAAGAACCGGGCGAGGACATAAACTCCATCAAACCCATACCAAACGGTCTGCGCATTGCGGTCGCCCGAAGAGAAGTGATCGCGGGCATCTTCGACAGCTTGGATGACGCGTTCAGCGCGGAACTCCTCGTAGGGGAGCAGGTTGATAAGCATTTGCCGCCTCCAAGCAAGACAAATCCCATTGATGGCACCAGCGTTGCGAAGGCGCTCAAGTGCGCTGCGGAGAGACGGGGTAATGGTCGCGGGCATGATCGTGTTAAGCTTCCTCCGGGGTCAAGATTTCCAACATTTCACAGAGCAAGGCCTGTTGGCCAACCCGCGCTCCGGTGCCTGACGCATTTGAATTTACATCGGGCCCGTCCAACTTATAAAGCACTGCAAAGTCAGCCTCCTGGACGGCTCCCATCCACGCGTTCTTGAGGTTAAGTGCTTGCCCCAACTTATTGGCAAAGTGGCGCAATCCCTGGAAGTCAGCCGCAAACGCATCCACGGAGGATTGATCTTCGTCGGAACTAATCTCGCCATTTTCCAGGTCGAAGAACTGGAGAGGCACAGTGTCGTCAGTGTCGGAGGGAGCGCTCATAGATTTTAGAATACCACAACAACTGCTCTTGTGGTCTCAAAATCAGGCTCAATTGGCAAGAAAAATCGTCCCCAATTTCTGTCAACATTCGGTGAGAAGGTTCCGAAGGTTCGCTTTATGGTTGGCTTGGAGAGGGGACCTGGGGCAAGTAGGCAGCAACTAGATCAATCTTGAATCGCCATGAAACCGACTCCACAGGAAGGTCAGCTGCTCTTTTGAATGTCACGGTGACGCTGCACTCATCGCGGCGAATGCGATTGGGTAA
>CAZCAL010000387.1:0-4920 GCA_964496625.1 uncultured Verrucomicrobiaceae bacterium
AAACAAGCGGCAAGGCGACCCAACCCACCATTTCCGAGACCCATATCCGGCTCTTCGTCGAGGATTTTTGTGAGGTCCTTGCCCAGTTCACCCAGCGCCGTTTTGGCGGCGTCGTAGAGGCCTGCGTTGCGGAGATTATTTTCCAGCAAACGGCCCATCAAATACTCCAGGGAAAAGTAATGCAAGCGGCGCACCCGATTGCGCCGGTGAAAGGCGCGGGAGTGGGAGCAATGGTCGAGCACCCGGTCACGCACGGCCAAGCATGTGGCCACCCACCAATCGCGGGTCGGGGCGGTTTCAATATCTGCACCAAGGGTGAAGCGGAGGTGATTGGCGATGGAGGTCTTGAGTCCTGCGGAGTTATCTTCCAAGGTGGAACCGGGGCTGTCTGGATGAGGATTGATCATGGGGGAAACTAAAGAAGGTTGGGTTACCAAGTGATCCATTTCGGGAGCTGGTGTGGCGCGATGAGAAGTGTGATTTCACCCTTCGCAGGCTTGTCAGTATAATGCTTCAGCAGGAAGCGCGCCGCGCCGCGCTGAAATTCTTCGAATCGCTTCGTCAACTCGCGTCCAACGACGACTTTATGTTCTGGGGCCAGCTCAGTAAGGATCTCCAACGTGCTGAGAATGCGGTAAGGAGATTCAAAATAGACGGAGGTGCAGTCGCGCTGGATCGCTGCGCTGAGCTCTGTGGTGCGTGCTCCTTTTTTGTGATGTAAAAAGCCGCCGAAGTAAAATGGTGTGACTGGGAGGCCTGAACCAGATAGGGCGGTCAAGACCGCAGATGGCCCCGGCACTGGGTGCAATTTGACTCCAGCGGCGACGGCAGCTTGGGCAAGTCTTTGCCCTGGATCTGACACTGTGGGAGTGCCCGCATCCGACACGAGGGCGATGGCAGCGCCGTCAGCCATTTTGGCCAGTAACTCAGGGATACGCCGCGCCTCGTTGTGTTCGTTGAGGCTAATGAGATGGTTGCGAATCTGATAATGCTGGAGAAGCCGCACGGTGTGGCGGGTGTCCTCGCAGGCAATACACGTCGCATGGGTCAGGACATCAAGCGCACGATGGGTGACATCGCGGAGATTGCCGATGGGAGTGGCGACGAGGTGGAGTCCTGGTTCCAGAGTGCGCCTCTCCTGCTCCTCTGGAGGGGGCAGGGCAGGGGTGTCGTCTGTCACGAAAGGCGCAGTGTGTGACAGGCTGGATTACCAGCCTTCAGAGATCTCGCTGACCATTGAGGCTGCAAGACGCTGGGCGGCATCTTCCATGGCTTGGTGCTCAGAGAGCTGCCAGTTGGCATCAAGAACGATGTAGGATTCGCCAATCGCGCGGCCTGAGTGCAGGGCGTTGCCAGTAGCCGTATCGCGGATTTTGTAGTCGGTGCGGAGACGCACAAGCAACTGGGATGTCCGCAGGACGTTGTTACGAACGGCACGGAACTGGGAGCGATCAATGTCTGAGATTTTGCCTTCGAGAACGGCTTCAGCATCTTCTTTGTTTACGATCTCGTAGGAGCCATCAGCTTGGATTTGCTTGATGATGGCGTTGGTGACCAACACAGCGAGGCGAGGTTCAAGAGTTAGGTTTTCAAAGGTCGGCACCGCGATCTTGGTGACCTGTGCAAGGTGAGCAGGCTTAATGCCGCCCACTTGATAGCCAGCACAGCTGGTGAGGACGAGCGCCAAAACGGGAGTCAGCAAAGTGAAAATCTTTTTCATGAGAGCAGCAATGGTCGGGGTGGGAGAGGATCGTTGAGGGCGGATTATGGCTTGGCGTCAGCAGGCTTTGGGGCCGCAGGGGCGGCTGGCGCTTCAGCGGGTGCTGGTGGCGCTGGCGCAGGTGGGATAGCACCCCCTGGAGGCTGCGTTGGGATGCCGGGAGCTGGCGGCACAGGGAGAAGTGGCGGCTTGTCAGCGCCATCTGCGGGAGGGAGCAGCATTCCTGGTGCAGCCGTGGTGGCACCGCCCGGGCGTGTCGGTAGCGTAGGTTCCTGGATAGGAATCGGGACAAATGCATCGCCTTCAGAACGCATTTTTGGCTTTTGGCTCAGACGGGCAAGCTCAGGGGAAGGTGGGCCTGCGTAGTCATCGCGTGAACGAAGATCGACCGCAGCAGGGACGGTGTAATCTTGTGCTGGCTGATCTTTTGTATCCAATACTGCTTCTGGGTAAGAGCGTGCGAGTGCCCCGAGGAGTTCGCGTGCTTTGCTGGAGGAGTCTGCGGAACCAAATTTGAGCGCCTCATTGTAGTAAATAGCGGCAGCCTTTGGTTTGCCTTGCTGCTCGTAGAAACGGCCAATTTCAAGGGATTGGGCGGCTTCTGCTTCGTTTACCTGCGACAGAATTGCCGACGCTTCGTCAGCCCGCGCACTGGATGGATCAGTGGCAAGGAGGGTGGTCATTGCGTCACGGGTGGCGGTGAGGTTGGAGTTATCTTCAGTGCGTTTGGCAGCGATGTTGCTGATCGAACCAATGCGGAACTGAGCCTCGGTGGCTTGAGAGGACTGTGGATAGTTATCAACCACAGCTTGATAAGCGGCGACGGCTTCATTCTTTTCGCCTTGGTCTTGATGAACCTCGGCGATGGCGAATTGGGCTAGAGGAGCTAGCTTGCCATACGGTGCGTTGGAAATGACTCTGTTGTACATTTCGATCACGCCTTGGGGCCCGACCTTCATTGGAACCATGAGCATGGTGCGTTGTTTCTTGCCGCCCTTCGCCTCTTCAGCGATCTCGAACTGTTGCTGAAGAGCATCTGAGAAACGGGGGCTTTGGCGATAGTCGGTGATCAGTTGCTGGAAGGCGTCAGATGCATCTTGGAGCTTGCCAGTGTTCCGAATCTGAACGGCGCGTTCAAAAGAGGCGTCTGCCGCAGCGTTTGTGAATGGATACTGCTTGATGATGGACTCATAGATGCCAATCGCCTTTCCAGAGTTGCCGTCAGCTTGGGCGGCTCGGCCTTCAGCGAGAAGTGCTGCGGCAGCTGCTTCCTGCGATTGGCGTTCAGAAACACTCGGAGCTTGCTTCTGCGACTTCTTAAAGAAATCGAAAAGGGCATGAGCCGGGGTGCTGATTTGGCAGGTAATTGCTGCCACAGCGAAGAGGTGGGGCAGTCGGGAGACGGCGAGGGCTTTCATCGGGTCGAAACTAGTGGATTGAAGATGGTGCGTCAAGCGGCCAAAAGCGAGTCTTAAAATATTGCTGCCACAAAACTTATGGCGAGCCGAAAGACTCCGTGAGCAGGCTCACATGAAGCCGAGTTTAATAAGATAAGGCTTCGATTTTGCATCGCTGTTAAAATATTGATGCGATGGTGCGCGGTACAGGGTTCGAACCTGTGGCCCCCACCATGTCAAGGTGATGCTCTACCACTGAGCTAACCGCGCAAATTTTCGGGCCTGTTCATTAACCTACTCCAGAGAGGGAGCAACTGAATTCTTTGATTTTTGATCGCTGGTTTTTGGCGGCGTCAATCAATGCATCAAATGGGCGTCTGAATAAGATAGGTGGCGGGGTGTTTCACAGATATTCACAAAACAATAAAATCGTCCTTGCGCGGTGTCTGACCTGTGTTAGGACTATCGACTCCCCAGCTCGCGCCGGGGAATTGTCTCTATTTGCCCCCACCATTCTGCTTTAATCATGCGAGTCCGTCCATCTGTTAAACCCCTCTGTGAAGCCTGTCGCGTAATCCGCCGCAAAGGCGTTGTTCGCGTCGTGTGCAAGAATCCACGCCACAAGCAGCGTCAGGGTTGATCCATTTTAATTATCATTAATCAACACGCAATCCCCCTATGGCCCGCCTGCTTGGAGTAGAAATCCCGAACGAAAAGAAAATCGAATACTCGTTGCCTTATATTTATGGCATCGGGCTTCCGATGAGCCGCAAGATCCTCAGTGCATCGAACATCGACCCAAACATCCGTGCGGGCGAGTTGACAGATGACCAGCTCTCTTTGATCACTCAAACGATCCAGGGCATGAAGCTGCCTATCGAAGGTGATCTTCGTCGTGAGATCCAGGCGCACATGAAGCGCATTCTTTCGATCAATTGCTATCGCGCTCACAGGCATCGTCGCGGCCTTCCTGTTCGTGGTCAGCGCACTCACACGAATTCTCGCACACGTAAGGGTCCTCGTAAGACCGTCGGTGCGCAACGCAACCCTGGTGCTAAGAAGGGTAAGGTCTAAACCACCTGCGTTCTTTGCGAAACCTCTGATACCTCTTTTCTACCGACATGGCTGACGAAACTCCCAACGTTGAAACCCCGGTCTCTGCACCGGAAACTGCTCCGGCTGCATCCATCGCTCCTGCTGATGCGCCTGCAACTCCTGCTGCGCCAGCTGCTGCTGGTGACCAGCGCCCATCCACTTCTGGCGACCGTGCCGTTTCCCAGAGCATCTGGGCGGAAATCGGTGGCGGCGACCCAAATGACACCGGCAAGGTCGTCAAGGCAAAGGGCTCCAAGAACGTCCAGATTGGTCTGGTTCACGTTTATGCTACTTTTAACAATACCATTGTTACAGTGACAGATCGCCTCGGCAATGTGTTGGGCTGGTCGACCGCTGGCAAGATGGGCTTCCGTGGTTCCCGCAAAGGCACCGCTTATGCCGCTCAGGTGGTCTCCCAAGATGCCTGCCGCCAGGCAATGGGGCATGGCCTTCGCGAAGTCGAAGTTCGTCTGCGTGGTCCTGGTTCTGGTCGTGAGTCTGCTGTTCGTGCCGTTCAGGCGCTTGGTATTGACGTGACCACCATCAAGGACGTCACCCCGATCCCGCACAACGGTTGCCGTCGTCCAAAAGCGCGCCGCGTCTAATTCAATCCCCTCCACGATCTAGTTTACCTCTATGGCACGTTACACCGGTCCCCGCGAAAAAATCGCTCGCCGCTTTGGCATCGCACTTTTCGGCCCTTCCAAG
>CAZCAL010000388.1:0-4913 GCA_964496625.1 uncultured Verrucomicrobiaceae bacterium
TTTCTGTCAGAGTGAGGACCGAGGTCATTACGATCACCTTCCCCTCACCGGATTCCCTGACGAGCGCCTCCAGGTGAGGAAGGAATTCCTCGCGGTCAGCCTCTGGCTTGAGCCATGTGCAATAGATGGCGGCATCCCAGTAAATCTTGCGTTTATTCCCACTCATCGCGTGCAAGGTTAATTAGTTCGGCAGAACTGGCGGAGGCCATGGGTGTGTCGTCCTTTGCAATACCTCGTATGGTTGCAAGGGTTTCCGCTTGTGACTCATCAAGGATTTCAAATTCGACCACCATCATTTTATAAGGGAATTGGCAATTCACTCGGTAATACTTTACCCCTCGCGCCTCGACATATCTGTCGATTGCCGCCTTTACCTTGTCCTTCGTACCCGCCTGAAATTTGCAGAGTACGCGAAGTGGTCCGATGGCCGGGTACAGCCAAAAGCTATTGCTTTTTCCGTGTATGTTCAAAGCTTCAAGCTTACCGATGAGCGTACCGCGAGATACCTCCTCATCTCGAAGTAGACGGTTTAAATTGTGCTCAAATTGTTCGTCGAGCTTAACTTCGCCGTGGCCGTTCTTGATAACCACCGAGCTAACCCCTGGCTTCGTTACCATTCGTTTAAGGATATTCAGCGTCTCAGTGTCAATGTCATTGGAGGGAGAAATGCCTCGTTGTATGTCTCCTATCTCTTGGAAAAACCGGGAATGAGTTGCTTGTATCCGTTCCCCAGGGTTTGTGACATTACGCTTCGCTGTTGGCTCGAAAACAAACATTAGCGGGCTAGAGTGAGTTGCTGCAACCACTTTGTACTCTAGGGCCGCTTCGCCCTTCTCATCTACGATTCGGTCAATTCTAGACAAGCCTTGCTCCAATAGACGCAACTCGTCGACAAGATCGGCCAGCAAGACGTGCCCGTCCTGAGATGGAGGGCCTTCGAGCTTTAGGGTGATCTGGTGTGGTTCACTCATCTCGCACGTTGTGATTTGGTAATATTACACTTCTTTGCCGTATCGAACAGAACTTTTCGAGCCCCTCACGCAGGCTTGCTCATCCCTCATGGCTTGAACTCCAATTTCAAACAACCAGGTTGGGAGATTTATAGTCATCAAGCTCATCCATGGAGGCAATCGACTCAAAAGCGGTAATTTTTTCCTGGGGCAGATTGCGACTATCGTCACCGCCCTCCCCCTTCGCACCCTCCCCCGCGTGGTGCCCTCCTCCCCCATACTTGGCGACGCTTCTGCTTCAATCATCTTAGCGTCATCCTATTTTTAGATGATTGGTGCCTTTTCCTGCTTCCCTGTGCCCTGACGATCAAAACGCGATTTTACGCGCAATTACCGCTGGAACCTTGATTTCACTTGGTTCCATTGGTGCCGATGGCCGGACTCGAACCGGCAAGGATGTTACCACCCGGCGGATTTTAAGTCCGCTGCGTTTACCATTTCGCCACATCGGCAGATGGGCTGAGAATCGGTACACCTAGGCTACCGAAATCCTTTTGCCAGTGGAAAGTGTGCCCAAGAGAAAATGCCTTGCGGGGATCGCCGCAGTTCAGGCTTCACACCTCTCCTAAAGGCCGCGTCTCAATCCATCGAAGAGGGCCTGATACCTTAATCGGCTTTCTCCGGGAGACGAACGCGCTCCACTACCGCAGTGTCGACCCAGTCCCCGATCACTTCGCAGGAATGGCGGGCTGCTTGCCTTTCCCCTTCCCCTTTGCGGCACCTTTTCCAGGACGCCCCGCAGGTTTGACCGCTGATGGTTTGATCTCGACGTGAAGCGCCTTCGGCTGATTGAGTTGATAAATCTGGTCTTCGAATCCTTTCGCTTTCGCTTCGAGTTCAGCTTGCTGCTTCTGAAACTCAGGCAGCCAGGCTTCAAAGGGTTGCATGTCCCCTTTTGCTTGGGCCGCGCGGAGTCTGCCTTTGCGTTGACCATACAGATTGCGCAGCGGACGGATGGCCTCGTCGTTGCGTTGCTTGTTCAACGCAGCAACCGCTGCGGATTGTTGCCAGGTCGGTGAATCTTTGTCTTCCTCAAACTCAGCATGACGGGCAAGCCCCGCTTGGTCCCAGGCACCGACGGTTTGCCCATTGATAATGAGGTCGTAGCGACCTGGCTCAAATCCAGCGATGGTGTAGGCCTCTTGCCCCATCGTATGGCCTGCACGCGTCATCTTAAAACCAAGATCAGCGTCTTCTCCAACAACCCACGGCAACGCGCGAGGCTGTAGATCAAAGGTCAGCGATTTGCCAACTTCGCCCGCTGTGCTGGTGAGCGTTGCACTGCCGCTAGCAAGCTTCCACTGCCCGTCCATGATGCGACCACTGACCTGAGTGACACCGCGTGGTTCTCCCAATGTTTTCAGAACGCTGTAGGCCATGATCATCTGCCCAGGGGCATCGGGATGGATCGCGTCGGGGATCAGAGACATTGCAGGATCCGTCACCCGAGCCTCAGCGGTGAGATTATTCAGATCGCTCCACATGTCGACGAATTGGTAGCCACGCTGGCGAGCCACCTCCCGCTGCCAGGCCGCGTAATAGGCCAGCACCGCATTGTAACCATTCACATTGCGCCCCTTGGCGTACTCTGGCTTTTCCTTCACCCGCTTGTCCCAGGCCTGATGATCAAACATCGTCGGCCCCATCAGAATCACGCGACATTTCAGCGCATCCAGCTTGTCGAGCAGGGTGGTCATATCCTTGGCATACGTGTCAAAGGTGGCCTGATCAAAGTCCTTGTAACTACCGTCGTTCATGCCCAGCAAGACAGTGGCAACAGTGGGTTTGAAGCGAGCGATATCGTCATCAAAGCGAGCCAAAGCATCGGAGGCACGATCTCCACTGACGCCAGCATTGCGGAAGTGAATTCGGCGATTCGGGAAGCGCGTGTAATAAAAGTCTTCCACGTATTGGGTGTAAAGGCACTGGTGGGTAATCGAGTCTCCAATGAAGATAAAGCGATCTCCATCCTGAAGATTCAGCCCTGCTGGCTTAGCCGCAGGCTTCGCTGGAAGCGCCGGTTTAACTTCTTCGATAGCATGCACAACGCTTGCCGAAAAAAGCACGGCAGCGAGAGGCTGTAAAATACGTGTGGATCGCATGATGGGTGAGTTGGGATTCAGTGGAGGGCTTGAAACGCGACCAAACCGACCAATCACGCAAACAATTGTGCAACTAGCGCAGGGCGTCTGTGACCCCGGTGCGACTGCAATCGCTAAAAGAGGAGCACCCAACCAGGTGCCCCCCTTTTTTAATATCCTGCGATTTCACATCGCCAATTGAATTGAACCTTTTTTGCAAAAGACCAGTGCAGGATGTCGATGGTTACAGCCGCCCAGCAAGCAACTCGCGCTGATAGTAGAGCTCCTTCGGCATATCATCGTGGAGATCGAGGTAGAGCTCCTCTGTCGAGAGCAATTCCGACCTGAATTCGCGACCATTGAACTGCATCAATTCATCCCACATCTCGCGCGTAAAATCAGGCAATCCACCCCAGCGGATCTCGGAATAGCGGGGCATCCAGCCCAACTCAGTCTCATGACCACGGCCCTCGCCACGGCAGCGTTTCACGATCCACTCTAGGACCCGCATGTTGTCTCCAAATCCAGGCCAGAGAAACTTCCCATTGGCATCCTTGCGGAACCAGTTCACATGGAAAATCCGTGGCGGCTCATTGATCAGCCTGCGCATGTGCAGCCAGTGGCCAAAGTAATCTCCCATGTTGTAGCCACAGAACGGCAGCATCGCCATCGGGTCGCGGCGGACCTTCCCCACGGCACCGGTCGCCGCAGCCGTCGTTTCACTGCCCATATTTGCGCCGAGGAACACTCCATGCACCCAGTTGAATGCCTGGAAGACCAGCGGGAACGTCGTAGCACGCCTCCCCCCAAAGATCAGCGCTGAAATCGGCACACCTTGCGGATTTTCCCAGTCATCATCAATCGTCGGACACTGGTGCGATGGCGCCGTAAAGCGCGAATTCGGATGGGATGAGACCCGCCCGCAATCAGGCGTCCAGGATTCTCCACGCCAATCCGTGAGATGCGCTGGCGCCTCCTTCGTCATCCCCTCCCACCAAACGTCTCCATCATCAGTCAGCGCCACGTTGGTAAAGATGGTGTTTTGTTGGATGGAAGCCATCGCGTTTGGATTTGAAACCCATGAAGTCCCCGGCGCTACGCCAAAGTAACCAGCCTCTGGATTAATCGCCCACAGTCTACCATCCGCACCGGGCCGCAGCCATGCGATGTCATCGCCAACGATGGTAACTTTCCAACCTTGATCCAAATATTCCTGCGGTGGCACCAGCATGGCAAAGTTCGTTTTGCCACATGCACTCGGAAAGGCTGCAGCCACATAGGTCTTGCGGCCGTCCGGCGATTCGACGCCAGAGATCAGCATGTGCTCCGCCATCCACCCTTCGTCCCGCCCCATTACGCTTGCGATGCGCAGCGCCAGACACTTCTTGCCCAGCAATGCGTTGCCGCCGTAACCGGAACCATAAGACCAGATGCTCCGTTCCTCGGGAAAATGCACGATGTATTTCGTCTCGCTGCATGGCCAGGAAACATCTTTTTCCCCAGCAGCCAAGGGCTTGCCAACGCTGTGAACGCAAGGCACGAATTCAGGATCATCCCCCAGTTGCTCCAGAACCGCAGCCCCCATTCGGGTCATGATGCGCATGTTTACCACGACGTAAGGAGAGTCCGTCACTTCCACACCGATCACTGAAAACGGTGAACCCAGCGGCCCCATGCAAAACGGCACCACATACATCGTGCGGCCCTTCATACATCCGGTGAAAAGCCCATTCAGGGTCGCCTTCATCTCCGCAGGTGCCATCCAGTTATTGGTTGGCCCAGCATCAATCTTGCGCTTGCTGCAGATGTAAGTCCGGTCTTC
>CAZCAL010000389.1:0-886 GCA_964496625.1 uncultured Verrucomicrobiaceae bacterium
CGCAGAAACCACTCAAGCATTGACATCGGGAGGCTAGCGGGCCGATGATGACCCGCAATTGAACCCATCCTGTCGCCCGATGCGATATTGGGGTGTACGATTCCCCCGTTCTGCCAAGAAATGATTCGCATCTACCAGCATGGTGACCACATCGCCATCGCAGAGATTTTTTCTCGGGCGGTTCACGAGATCGCATCCGAGCATTATTCCGCTGAGCAATGTCTTGCTTGGTCCGACAAGGAGCCCAACCCAGAGCATTGGAAGAAGCGGTGCGAGCTCAAACGCCCCTTCGTAGCATTGCGCGGTTCGAAAATAGCGGGTTTTCTGGAGCTGGACGCCGACGGGCATATCGATTGCGCCTACGTGAACCCTGACTTTAAGCGAGAAGGGGTTATGAGCAGCCTCGTGAAACATGCCGTAGTGACTGCGTTTGCGATGAATCTTCCTCGTGTGTATGTAGAAGCCTCAATCTGCGCGAAGCCACTGTTTGAGCGTGAGGGCTTTGATTGCTTGTCCGAGAATCAGGTCGAGATCGGCGGAATCACTCTGCTCAATTGCCGAATGGAGCTAAAGAACAAGAAGACGCAGAGCAAGCCGCATCATCCAACCACTTGAAGCCACTGTGTTTGAGACGATTTTCTGAAGTATGAACCCCAACCCCGTCATCCACTTCCGCTCTAGCTCCTAGCGGTGAATGTGCTTTACGTTCGTCTAACCACGAAGCCGAATGACACGATTCTTTGCGATCTTTATTTGCTTACTTCCTACCGCCAGCCTGCGAGCAGATGGTTATCCCTTTGATGAGCGCACACACGAGGTTGTCGGAGCCAACGTGCGGCTGCCATTGAGTGAATCCCAGGAGACTGAAGTCGCAGCTACAGGGCGC
>CAZCAL010000389.1:896-4885 GCA_964496625.1 uncultured Verrucomicrobiaceae bacterium
GAGCAGATTGACTTGCTCCGCATCTTCTACCCGAAGGTTCCGCACAGGCTTCGGGTGATTGCCTCGACCTACAATGACGGTTTGGACGAGCGATCTCCCAATCCAGTTGATTGCATTTGGACCACGCCAACCGAGGTCGCCATCACACTTCCCAAGAAGAGGGACAAGGGAGACTATTCTTTTGATTCTGGAGAAGAGACGATCGATTCCGCAGACATTCGCATCTCGCCGACGGGACTTCTTTATCATCACGGGCAGGAGATTGGTATCGAGAAGGCTTTTGAGATTGTGCGAACTGCCAAGAAGCCAGAAGGGACTCCCGCCGACGAACCTCCCATTATCCGATTGACTCTGCCTCCGCCCTTCCGCTCGTCGGATGACGACGAGGTCGCCAACAACAAGAAGGCGGCTGATTTGTTCGCCGCTCTCGCTAAGTATGGTGAGTCTTTGAAGGTCGCAGTCTTTCCGATATGGTAGTCAATCCAAATTTCACGGCGAACAAAACTGACGCAGGCAACAGCCTGTATGGCATCTGTCGTGTCATCGACGCCTCCCGCTCGCCCTCGTCTCATCCGAAACGTTAGCCAAAGCAAATGAAAACGATTCGTTACCTGATCCTGGCTGCCCTGATGACAGCAAGCGTTCACGGGGTAGAACTCCAGGCGCTCGAAAACAAAGTCATTCACGATGAGCGGACTTTTTCCCGAGTCGATACTGATCGGCGCTTCAGCGTTTGGGCAGCCGAGCAGGAAAAGGCGATCAAGTTGCTCAAGGGTTTCGGTTTTGCTGTTGCCGATTTTAAGCTTCAGGAAGGCCAAGTCCTCGCGGTGTTTCTGAATGACGCCATCACACAGGATCTGACGCAGATCGTTTACAACAAGACAGCGAATAGCACCTTTGCGGACTACGCCGACTCTGGGATCGAGTTCAAGCTAAGGGCTGCACAGAGGGGTAAGAAGTATAGCCATGTGACAGTGGTGATCTTTACACCGATTGGCATGCCGAGTCATCTTGGGATGCGCGGCATGATCCAAGGAGGACTCTCAGAAAAGCAATAAATCACCAGCTCTAACCAACAAGGTTGGCCAATGCCTTGCCGCGACAGCGCAATCGACGGATGCGTAGCGCATCAGAGCCTTCCCGCAGAGCGGGCGTGGCGGTGGAAGATGAAGCCTTCGCAGAGGCGGTTTCCCATAGTCACCGACCGGAGTTTGGTCCGCGTCGAGAGGTGGGAGGTCGTCGCCTTGATGGAAACACGGAGTCGGTGCTGGATGGCTTTGAGGAGTTGCTGGATCTCTGCCCGGGGGATTCAGCGCGAGGCTGATTCATGCTTGAAACATGAGTTTTCCGAAAGGTCTTGTCGCTTGTTTTGTTTATAGGATCTGCCTTTGTGCAGCTTTGGTTCTCACTTCACTATCCTCCCCATGATCCGACTCCGACTCCTTCCTCTCGTTACTGCCGCACTGCTTTCTGCAGCGGTGGGTCCGTTTGTTTCTTCCAGCCACGCGCATGATGCCGGTTCCCAGATGGCCAATGTGGCTGGTGCTTTCCTGGACTCACTGACGCCTGAGCAGCGCCAGAAGGCGACTTTTGAGTTTGCTGACGAAGAACGTGAGAACTGGCATTTCATTCCCCGGGAGCGCAAGGGCCTGCCAATGAAGGAGATGACGGCGCAGCAGCGCCTCCTGGCGATGGCTCTGTTGAATTCGGGTCTCGGCTTCCGCGGTGCAGCGAAGGCGATGACGATCATGAGCCTCGAAGAGGTGCTCTATCAGATGGAAGGCGCTGGCGCAGATGAGGCGAAGCGTGTGGCGACTCGCGAAAAGCGTGACCCTGAGAAATACTATGTCTCCATCTTTGGCAAACCTGAGCCCAAGGGCACGTGGGGTTGGCGCATTGAAGGCCACCACATCTCCATGAACTTCACGCTCAAGGACGGCAATCTGATTCGTGCGACCCCGTCATTCTTTGGGTCCAACCCAGGCGTCGTCCGTGAAGGTCCGCTGACCGGTCTGCGTGTGCTGGCAACGGAAGAAGAACTTGGCCGCAGCCTAGTGAAGTCACTCAATCCAGAGCAGGCCGCAAAGGCCGTTTATGATGCCACTGCACCCAAAGAAATGGTCACCGCTGCGGAACATCATGTGACGCCACTGACTCCGACAGGCCTCTCCTCCGCAGATATGACGGCGGAACAAAAAGAAAATCTGCACCGCATCATTCGTGAGTTCATTGACCGTCTGCGCCCCGAGATCGCAGCGGAAGCACTGGCGGAGATCGACCAGAGTGGCGATATCTCCTTCGCCTGGGCTGGGGGCAAGGAATTGGGAGAACCTCATTACTACCGTGTGCAGGGGAAGACCTTCCTCCTGGAATACGACAACACGCAGAACAACGCCAACCACGTGCACAGCGTTTGGCGCAGCTTTAATGGCGACTTTGGTGCGGACATTTTGGCCGAGCACTTGAAGGCTGAACACGGTAAGTAACTCCCAGAAATTCTACGCCCACCCTCATTCGACCATGCACCGGCTCGCCCTCATTCTCACTTGTCTCTTTGGCACCACCCTACTGACGTCGGCCGCGACTGCGGATGGTCGGCACAAGTTGGTCCTCATCGCGGGCAAGCCCTCTCACCCCCCAGGGATGCACGAATTCCGTGCGGGCACTCGGCTATTGGCTAAGTGCCTACAGGAGAGCGGGATCGAAGTGGTGCTGGGTGAAATGGGCTGGGTTGCTGACGAGTCGGTCTTTAAAGATGCGGATGCGGTGGTGATTTATTCGGATGGCGGAGGCAAACATCCCGCAGTCCAGGAAAACCATCTCGACACGCTCCGGGCTCTGGTGGCCAAGGGCGTGGGTTTTGGCTGCATGCACTATGGCGTCGAAGTGCTGGCGGACAATGGTGGGGCGGAGTTCAAAAGTTGGATTGGTGGATACTATGAAAATGCGTTTTCATGCAATCCGATTTGGGAACCAAATTTCACTAAATTCCCAGAGCACCCCATCACTCGTGGCGTGCAGCCATTCCAGATTCAGGATGAGTGGTACATGAACATGCGCTTCCGTCCGGCATTTGGGGAGGGGATTGAGCCCTCAGAAGACGCAGGGACAAGCTTTGTGCCGATCTTAGTGGCCGCTCCATCGGACGCGACTCGTGATGGGCCTTATGTGGCACCCAAGGGACCATATCCACACATTCAGGCGCAAAAGGGACAGGCAGAAACAATGATGTGGGCGGTGGAGCGTCCAGACGGTGGGCGCGGTTTCGGCTTCACGGGCGGGCATTTCCACCTCAACTGGGGAAACGACAATGTGCGGAAACTTCTCCTCAATACGCTGCTCTGGGTCAGCAAAGCGGACGTTCCTGCGAATGGTGTGGTATCGAAGATCACGGACGAAGACTTGAAGCAGAATCTCGACGATAAGCCGCAGCCAAAGGCCAAACCCGCTCCGGGGCAGAAGAAGGCGGCTGACGCAGTGCCGACGCCTCGCGTGTTTCAGCGCGTGGCAGCCGCGTCTTGATTGGGCGGGGGCGTTGCTTTGCTTGCGTAGGGCGGAAAGTCCGCTACTCTGGGCCGATGATGGACCGTCAATCTTCGAACTCCTCCCGCACCTACTGGGCTCCGCTGGCGCTCTTGACTTTCGCGCTCGCATGGCGCGTGGTTAAGCTGAATCTTGGAGCGGCAGATCCTTTGCCAAACTTTGCCCCGTGGATGGCCTTGGCTTTTGCGGGCGCGGCTCTGGCTCCTACTTCCTGGCCGTTCTGGATCATCCCCGCAGCCATGCTGCTGGTCGATGCCGTGACACCCGCGTCCATGCTTTGGGCGGCTCCTTTGTATGTTGCGGTGGTTTATGGCTGCATCTTCCTGGCGTCTCTCGCAGGTCGTGTTTTGCGGAGTCGGCAAATCGGTGTCTTGGGCACTCTCGGTGGGACGGTGCTGTGCTCGATTGGTTTTTATGTGGTGACGAACAAGTTCTCTTGGGTCACT
>CAZCAL010000390.1:0-4875 GCA_964496625.1 uncultured Verrucomicrobiaceae bacterium
AGGGATGGGTACGGTACTCTGCTCTCTCCAGAGAGGATCGCACCGCTACCGGACCCAGTCTCCTTCCACAGTGTTGCAGAGCCGAGTGTTGTCTCATCTGGTTTCCCCTCGCCCACGGGGGGGCTCCGGGCGTAGGCGCGTTCGCCAGAACGCGTTGGGGAGTTCTGGGAGCCCGCAGTCTGGCGACTGCGCCTACGGGTGGGCTCAGGGCTGAGGACGGAATTCCAGCGGTGGCAGAGAGACGCTTCGCGAATTGTTAGTCGTCGTCTTTGCTACCAGCGGAGAGTTGAGCAACCACATTGAGGTCTTCGAGCGTGGTAGTGTCTCCCTTGATGACACCTCCTGAACAGATCTCTTTGAGGAGCCGACGCATGATTTTGCCGGAACGGGTTTTGGGCAATGCCGCAGCGTAACGGATGTCGTCTGGCTTGGCAATGGCGCCGATAGCTGTGCCCACATGGTTTTTGAGCTGCTTTGTCATTTCAGGGGAGGCTTTTTGTCCTTCCTTGAGTGTCACGAAGGCGACGACGGCCTGACCTTTGATTTCATCAGGGCGTCCGACGACGGCTGCCTCCGCAACGGCGGGGTGGGAGACGAGCGCGCTTTCGACTTCGGCGGTGCCGAGTCGGTGGCCGGAGACATTGAGGACGTCATCTAGACGACCAACGATCCAGAAGTTGCCGTCTTTATCACGGCGTGCACCATCGCCCGCTAGGTAGATGCCCTTGTAGGTGCTCCAGTAGGCGCTCTTGTAGCGTTCGGTGTCGCCATAGATATCACGGAGCATGGATGGCCATGGCTTGCGGACCACAAGTTTGCCTCCTTCGTTTGCTTTCACCTCCTTGCCTTCTTCGTCAAGAATGGCGGCATCAATACCGAAGAACGGCAGTGTGGCTGTGCCTGGTTTGCAAGGGGTCACTCCTGGGAGTGGGCTGATCATGATTGCGCCAGTCTCAGTTTGCCAAAAGGTATCGACAATGGGGCAGCGGCCACCACCGATCATTTTGTGATACCAAGTCCAGGCTTCAGGGTTGATTGGCTCGCCGACGGATCCGAGTAAGCGAAGGCTGGAGAGGTCGTGCTTTTTCACCCACTCATCGCCCCACTTGATGAAGGCGCGGATGGCTGTGGGTGCCGTGTAAAGAATGGTGACCTTGAGGCGCTCAATGATGTCCCAGAAGCGGTCTGGTTCCGGCCAGTTTGGTGCACCCTCATACATGACGATGGTGGCACCATTGGCCAGCGGACCATAAACGATGTAGCTATGACCGGTGATCCAGCCGACATCCGCAGTGCACCAGTAGATGTCATCGTCGCGAAGATCGAAGACGTATTTGCTGGTGCAGTAAGTGCCCGTGAGATAGCCGCCGGAGGTGTGGAGAATGCCCTTGGGT
Organism: uncultured Verrucomicrobiaceae bacterium; assembly: GCA_964496625.1. GTDB lineage: Bacteria > Verrucomicrobiota > Verrucomicrobiia > Verrucomicrobiales > Verrucomicrobiaceae > JACKQF01. The sequence goes on from CAZCAL010000390.1 coordinate 1,395, forward strand.
TTGCCTGTGGATCCCGAAGTGTAAAGAAGGAAGAGTGGATGTTCTGAGTCGAAGCCTTTGGCGGGGCAGGTGGTCTTCACGTTCTTCATCTCTGCATCCCACCAGAGATCGCGACCTTCCTGCATGTTTACTTCTTGTCCGGTGCGTTTCAAGACGATGACTCGATCAACTGCAGGCACATCTTTGAGCGCTTCATCCACATTTTGCTTCAACGCCACGACGGAGCCGCGTCGATAACCGCCGTCTGCGGTGATGACGATCTTTGCCTTACTGTCCTCCAGACGATCTTTGATCGATGTGGAGCTGAAGCCGCCAAAAACGACGTTGTGGACGGCCCCGATGCGTGCGCAGGCAAGCATCGCGATCGCTGCTTCTGGAACCATGGGCAGATAGATAAGCACGCGATCCTTGGCCTTTACTCCTTGGGCTTTCAGGACGTTTGCAAAGCGGCAGACTTCCGTGTGCAGCTGCTGGTAAGTGAGGGTGCGCTGCTCTCCGGGTTCGCCCTCCCAGATGATGGCCGCTTTGTTTTTGCGATGGGTGAGCAGGTGGCGATCGACGCAGTTTTCAGAGACATTGATCTTACCGCCGACGAACCATTTGGCGAAGGGTGCCTTCCAATCGAGCACCTTCTTCCACTTCGCCTGCCAAGTCAGTTCGCTGGCTTCGCGAGCCCAGAACTTATCGGGAGTCTTGATGCTTTCTGCATATAGCCTCTTGTATTGGGCCATGCTGGAGACGCGGGCTTTTTTGGAAAACTCTGCGGAAGGCTTGAAGACGCGATTTTCGACAAGGACGGACTTGAAATCGTTGCTCATGATTGCTGGGATGTGAATTAGAGGCGTGTAAAATGAAGGTTGGGAGCCTAGCTGCGCTTGTGGCCAGATGGCAATAAGAAACGCGATCCAGAGGCGCATCCTGTGCGGAAAAATGCAATGTGAGGCTGCTTTTCGGCTTCTGCCGGGCCTCAGGGCCTCCGTCTGGTACGCTCGGGGGGATTCGAACCCACGACCAAAAGATTAAGAGTCTTCTGCTCTACCAACTGAGCTACGAGCGCATTTACAGAACGGGGAGGGCAATAATAGGAGGTTGCTCGCATTTCGCAAGCGCCTATTTGACCTTCTTGCAAAGGAGGGTAGTATGCGCGGTCTGGTTAGTCGGGCAATTTTACCCCGTGATGTAATGGTAACACAGGAGATTCTGGATCTCTCGTTCAAGGTTCGAGTCCTTGCGGGGTAACCACCCGAGGAGTGGGCGCGAAATTTGCCCACCCCTTGTGAGGTTGCACTTTTGGATGCCCGCCCGTATGATCCGGCCCCCAAAAACCAACCCCTCTATTCTCCACTATGAATCAACTGGACCAACTCAAGCAGCACACCGTCGTGGTGGCTGACACGGGCGACTTTGAAGCAATGAAGGCCTACAAGCCTCAGGACGCCACGACGAATCCCTCCCTCATCCTCCAAGCATCACAGAAGCCTGAGTATCGTCCTCTCGTTGACCAGGCCGTTGCTGACCACAAGGGTTCATCCCTTTCCGGATCTGTGCTGGTGGAATCGATCATGGACCAGATTCTGGTGAACTTTGGCCTGGAGATCCTGAAAATCGTCCCAGGTCGCGTTTCCACGGAGGTTGATGCACGACTTTCCTTCGACACTCAGGGCACGCTGGACAAGGCGCGCCATCTGATCGGCTTGTATGAAAAGTCGGGCATCTCACGGGATCGCATTCTGATCAAAATTGCCTCCACCTGGGAAGGGATCAAGGCCGCTGAAGTCCTGCAAAAAGAAGGTATCAACTGCAACCTCACGCTCCTGTTTTCCTTGGCTCAGGCGGTTGCTTGCGCTGAAGGTGGCATCAAGCTGATCTCTCCCTTCGTGGGTCGCATCCTCGATTGGCACAAGAAGAGCACAGGTAAGGACTATGCCCCAACGGAAGACCCCGGCGTGCAGTCCGTCACCACGATCTATAACTATTACAAGCACTTCGGCCATAGCACGGAGGTGATGGGCGCTAGTTTCCGCAACAAAGGCGAGATCACGGAACTCTGTGGCTGTGACCTCCTCACGATCAGCCCGGGTCTGTTGGGAGAGCTTCAAGCCGCTGACGAAGTGATCGCTCCCAAGCTAAATGCTGCTGCTGCGAAGTCTCTGAAAATAGATCGTGTGCCTTCCGATGAAAAGAGCTTCCGCTGGCTCTTCAACGAAGACGCCATGGCCACGGAAAAGACCGCTGAAGGCATTCGTAAGTTCGCTGAAGACATCGTCAAACTAGAGAATCTCGTCGCTGCGGCGATTGGCTGAATCGGGGTTGAATAAGGTTTTACTTGGCAGCCATCGCTCGCGGGCGATGGCTGTTTTGTTTTACAGACGCACCAGCGGTGTCTGCAATGGTATGGTTGGGCTTGACGAATGGCGCGATTCTCTGCATTGAATGCGGACGCTTGAATGTCTGGCGGCGTTTAGCGTTTTTACAGGAGCCTCCCATGGCCGCACTTTATCGCATCACCGATCACCCTGAGTTCAGCGAGCCGCTGTCCAAGGAAGATCTTTGGCTCTTATCGGAGCGGGGCGTGATCGCCCGCGGTGACATGTGCACCGATACGGACAATGGGCAGTCGCATACGATTGGCGAATTGATTCGTGGAATGCGGCAGCCGAGCCCCGTCGCTGCAGAGTCGCGGGTGGAGCGGCCCGCTTTTCAGGAGATCCGCGCGGATCACGACGGTATGGAGGAAGAGGAGTGGGAGGATGAAGATGATGATGACGGGGATGATGAGGGTTTTGTCTATACCTCCAGCGGTGAGCGCATCATGCATCACGCGCATCCGTCTTGGCTCTGCTACACAAAGGCATTGATACTGGCAGCGCTGCTTTGTGTGGCAGCTGGCTTGGGCTTTCAGTTTGGCACTCGATATTTTATTTTGGGGATGGCCTGTGCCTCCGCGACGGTCACCTGCATCGCCATCGCCCGTTTTTCAAAAGATTATCTGATCACCGAAGATCGCGTTGAGGTGCTGTGGGGCATCATCGGGCGGAGTTCCAAAGAGGTGCGAATTCGGGACATCCGCTCCATTGATGTCACTGAGCGCTGGATCACTGGACTCCTGGGCATTGGCACACTAGACTTTTCGTCGGCGGCAAATGCAGGCATTGAGGTTGCCTTTAAAAATGTTCGCAGCGCACATAAAATTAAGGAACTGGTGAGGCAACTGCAACGAATCCAGGATGGCGATGACGATTAAGGCCAAATTTGGCCAAGAATCGTATCATATTTCACAAGGTGGCATGGCGGTTGCGTGGCATTTTGACCGCGTATCCTAATTGATTCGATTCCCCATGACACCAACGACAAACACCGCCCTACTTAAATGGGTCCAAGACCTCGAAACACTCTGCACACCGGACGACGTCCGCTGGTGCGACGGTTCAGACACTGAATCACATGAACTTTCCGAATTGTTGGTGGCAAATGGCACCTT
>CAZCAL010000391.1:0-4874 GCA_964496625.1 uncultured Verrucomicrobiaceae bacterium
GCCATTGATGGCCCCAGACTTCGCGGTCGCCTTCTGGATCGAAACGGGATCGTGCTGGCGGAAAGCACCAAAGAAAAGACGCGAGTCTATCCACTCAAACAACTGGCGGCACATGTCATCGGCTACACCGGCAAAGCCGCAGCGAAAGATCCGCGTCCCATCGGCAGGACGGCCATGGAAAAGATGCAGAACGACACCTTGGCCAGAGGCGAGGATGTGTCCCTTTCATTGGACGCCCGCGTTCAAGATTTGGCAATTCGCGCCATGACGGAAGGCGGCATCACCCGCGGCGCAGCCGTCGTGCTTGATCCGCGCACCGGAGAGATTCTGGCCGCCGTTTCCCTACCAAGTTACGACCCCAACGTGTTCATTCCAACCATCAGGTTTTCAGACTGGGATCAGTACGTCAAGGATGGCAACACGCCTCTCTTTGACCGCTGCTTTTCGGGACAGTACACTCCAGGCTCCGCCTATTTTCCTTTTATGGCACTCGCCGGTATCGCTGCGGGCGTTGGAGACAACAGATTCGTTTGCGATGGCCAAGTTCAATATGGCTCATCGTCCTTCCGTTGCTGGACTTCCACACAAAACGGAGGTCGGCACGGCGAACTCGGCTTGGCAGAGGCGTTAGAAAAGTCCTGCAACTGCTTTGCGTATCAGTTCGGAAATGCCGCTGGGATCGAACAGATCGAAAAAATGGGGCAGAAGCTCGGCTTCGGCATTCGCTACGGAGTCACCGATGATGAAAAAGCAGGTATCTTGCCGGGCCCTGCTTGGCTGAGCGAGCGCCATCCACAGCAAAAATGGTCATCTCGATATACCGCAAACACGTCGATTGGTCAGGGCTATGTGCTCACGACACCCCTCCAACTCGCCATTCTAGCGGCAACGGTCGGCAACGGAGGTAAAGTCCCACAGCCGTCACTGCTCAAAGTCACACCGACAACCCGTTGGCGGGCGGACTTGCCAGCGGAAGGCTTGCCTGCATCCCAAATCGAGCAAGTGCGGGAGGGAATGCGGCTTATTGTGAATGGAACTGCAGGCACAGGGAAGGCTGCGAAGAGCGATAAAGTCACCATTGCCGGAAAAACAGGGACGGCCCAGTACTGGAAGAAGGGTGCCGACGGCGCAACGGTTACGGACAACCGAACTTGGTTCATCGGCTTCGCACCGTATGAAAATCCGACGCTAGCGTTCGCCATTCTCAAAGAGGGCGGCAAAAGCGGTGGAAGAGATTGCGCGCCCATCGCTAAACGCATCGTGGAGGAAGCGCTGGCTCTCCCCGCTGACGGTAGTGGCGAGGTCCTTCCCGTGGAGGATGATGCCAGCAGAGCGAAGACGCAGTTTGACACCAAAGCCGAGGCATTGAAAGAGGAAGTCAAGCGCATCCAGCCAGACAAAGCGACCGGATTTGCACTGCATGAGTTTAGCGTACATCGCGGTGAAGTCCTCATTCGTGGCGTTGCATCTGGAATGGTCCAAGCACTTCAATTTCGGCACGATCTGCTCTCCATCCATTGGGAAGACCCACTCCAATGGACCTTCCCAGTGCCTGAGACCATGACGGACGGAAATCGAGTCGGATTCCAGATGCTCGGAGTCCTCTCATTGCAGGAAAAGCATGAGGTGGCCGATGTGACGCCACGCTGATCGCGGGACTGCTGGACGGGCAGCGGAGTCTGGTTAAAGTAGGCGGAATGACACAAAACTGGACTGACAAAATCGTGATCGTGACGGGTGGTGGTGGCGGAATGGGGCAGGCTGCGGCCAAGCGCTTTGCGGAAGCCGGGGCGCGGACGTTTGTGTTTGGACGGACACTGGACTCATTGAAAGAGACGGCAGACCTTTCGCCAAACATCACACCACTGGTCTGCGATGTCGCAGACACGGCCAGCATCGCGTTGGCGATGGAGACCGTTCTGCAAAGTGGGCCTCCCGATGTGCTGATTCACACCGCTGGCATTAATACTGCAGACCGCTTCATGGCCCATGCAGATGAGTCCAAACTAGCCAGCGAAGACACCTGGAAAAAGGTAATGGATATCAATGTGCTAGGCGTCGTGAATATGATCCAGGCTGTCGCCAAGCCGATGGCAGCAAAGGGTGGCGGCAAGATCGTGGTGGTATCATCCACGGCTGGGCACGGTTACGATTCCTATGCGGGTGTCCCCTACACCGCCAGCAAGTGGGCTGTGCACGGCTTGCTTTTCACCGCCCGCGCACAACTCAATGCGCAAGGCATTGTGCTCTCCGAATACGCGCCTGGTGAATCGAACACCCCCATCGTGAACAAGCGCCCCGTGCTGCCGACCCCAGAACATCGCAGCGCCATGATCCAGACGGAGGACTGCGCAGAGGCATTGTTCTTCATTGCGTCCCAGGCGCATAGCATGAGCGTCATCCAACTCCCGGCTTACCAGCCATTTGGTGGAATGCCACCGCAAATTCCGGCACCCTGGCTCGCTGGTCTGAACATTGGTCCCGCCCAGGCGAAGTGACGGACAAATGGCTGATGACGGATCAAGCAAGGATCTCCTTCACCACATTGCCATACACATCCGTGAGCCGGAAGTCCCGGCCCGAATAGCGAAAGGTCAGCCTCTTGTGATCGATGCCAAAGAGGTGAAGGATCGTGGCATGAAGGTCGTGCACATGAACCGGGTCCGCAGCGACACCTAGACCGAACTCATCGGTGATGCCGTGCGCATGCCCGCCCCTCACCGCGCCACCAGCCAGCCAAACTGTAAACCCATCGACATGATGATCCCGCCCGAAGACAGCGGGTTTATCGCTGCTACCCTGATAGGTGGAAGTGCGGCCCATTTCGCCGCCCCAAATCACGAGCGTATCTTCCCAAAGTCCCCGCTCTTTGAGATCGCTCAGCAAGGCAGCAATAGGTTGATCAGCTTCCTCGCAGAGCTTCTTGTGATTCTTCACAAGCCCTGTGTGGCTGTCCCATGGCTGCCCAGTGCCATGGTAACACTGGACGTAACGCACCCCGCGTTCCGCTAACCGGCGAGCCAGCAGGATATTATTGCCCACCGGCGTATCACCGTAGGCTGCACGCGTCGCATCACTTTCGTTTTTAAGCTCGAATGCATCGGTGGCAGCGCTTTGCATGCGGAATGCCAACTCCATCGAGTGGATGCGAGACTCCAAGCGCTCATCCCCAGGATGAAGGCGGAGATGGCGCTCATTGAAGGAGCGCGTCAGGGCAAGCTGCGCCCGCTGATTCCCCGGCGCAAGATCGTGGCGAGTGAGGTCAGGGATAATCTGCCCTCTGCCGGCAGTCTCGATGTGTGTCCCCTGATACATCCCCGGCAAGAAGGCACTGGTCCAATTTTTCGACTGCGCCGTCGGCAGGCCCGAGGGCATCAGCACAATGTATCCAGGTAGATCTGCACTCTCTGTGCCAAGGCCATACAGCACCCAAGATCCAATGCTTGGCCTCTCCAAAACCGTATGCCCGCAGTTCATCATGAGCAGCCCTGGCGAGTGGTTCGCGATGTCACTCGTCATGGAGCGAATCACGCAGAGGCTGTCCGCATGCTTAGCGACATTGGGGAACAACTCACTGATTTCTAGACCCGATTGCCCGTGCTGCTTGAAGGCAAATGGCGAAGCAAAAATGTCACCGGCGCGAGCCCTCTGCACAGGTTGCAGGCGCGCTTTGATCGAGTCCGGCAAAGGCTTGCCATCCAGTTTGGTGAGTTCCGGCTTGGGATCAAACGTATCGATCTGAGACGGCCCCCCATTCATGAAGAGATGGATGACACGTTTAATTTTCGCTGGAAAGTGCGGCTGCTTCACCGACATCGGGTTACCCTCCGTAGCCTCATCAGCAGCACGCAAAAAATCGGATGCAGCCAGCGCGCCCATCCCAAAACCTGCCCGTTGGAGAAAGTGACGACGAGAAGTCATAGCGGTAAAATCGGATCGACAGTGATGGGTTTAATCCACATACAAAAGCTCATTGGATACTAGCAGTGATTGCGCCACGAGAGGCCATGGATCGACCTGCCGACGCTCCATGAGTGCCAGGAAGGCAGCTACCCTCTTTTGCTCCACCGCGTGGGCATCTCGCCGATAGATGCGTTGGAACATTGCATTGAGTCGATCCTCACTGCTCAGCCCATCGCTTACTTGAAGGCTTTCCACCAAGGCTGCGGACTGAGCGATCACGAATGCTGAATTCAGTGCGAAGAGAGATTGTTGAGGAACGATGTTTTCCGTCCGACGATCCGCCGTCGCCGTCGGAGAGGGGAAATCAAAGGCCCGCAAAGTCGGATCATTATTCACGCGGTCCACGATCCCATAGATAGCGCGGCGACGAGTCGCCCCAGGCCCCCACAAGGGCTTGGGATGGCCTTTCAAACGATCATCAAGCTGCCCACTCAGAGCCAGGAGTGTGTCATGAATTTCTTCAATGCTCATGCGCTTTGCATTGGCACGGTGATACCACCGATTCGTTGGATCGATCGCGCTCATGTCTTCGCGAATCAGGCTCTGCTGCTGGTAGGTCCGACTGCTGACGATGGTCTGCACCAGATGCTTCAGGGACCATTCGTGCGCCATAAAATCCGCAGCCAGCCAATCGAGCAGTTCTGGATGCGATGGCGTCGCACCTTGCAGACCAAAGTCTGAAGGTGTGTCCACCAGATACCCGCCCATCAAGGCCCCCCACACACGATTGACAAAAACTCGCGCGGTCAGCGGGTTGTCCTTGCTGGCGATTCTTTCCGCCAAAGCAAGGCGACCACTGTTATCCTCAGGAAAAGGCGTTTGCTCCGGATCAAGCAATTTGAGGAACCGGCGAGGGGCTGGATCGCCGCGCGTATCAGGCTCACCCCGCAGAAATATTTTCGTCGTCGATG
>CAZCAL010000392.1:0-2406 GCA_964496625.1 uncultured Verrucomicrobiaceae bacterium
CCGCCCCTCCTCCACCCGCGAGCAAGGTGATACCGATATTGCGTGAGGGCGTGGAGCGATCTCGCTTATTCAGGCAGGTCACCGCGAGCACGCTGAGCACCGCTGCCCACCACATTTTCGGCGTGACAGTCTCGGTAAGAAGCAACGTCGTAAAAAACGCGACCAGCACCACCTTCAAGCCAAAAACAGGAACGGCGACAGTGATATCCCCCCGATCTAGAGCGAGGAATTGCAAGGTCTGCCCTAGCGCTAGCAAGAGCCCGACGAGTAGGGGCTGCCAGAGCAAACTGGTATCTGGAATCTGCCCACCAAAGAACCAAAGCGCCGAGAACACCAGCGCGACGATCTGATTGGTCACAAAAGCAATGCGCCAAACACCCAGACCGTAGCTACCTGCCTTTTTCACCATCAGAGCGCTGAATGTATAGATCACCGCCGAGATCAACGGCAAAACAACAACGGCAGCAGCGGGAGACATGGGTGGGGAGGAAGGAGGGGGGAGATCTAAGCGCAAAAAGTGCCTTGTGCGAAGTGCTTTGTGCAAAGTGCTGGAGCTTGGCGGTAATTCCCTCCAGACGACGGCTGACTTTTCTCCGAATCCTTTTTACACCGGCCCGCCGGTTCCGCTAAGATCCCAGAATGCAAACCACCCCCGCGTCTGCCACTACCCGCCTCGCCTCCGTGGATGCCTATCGCGGCTTTGTGATGCTGCTGATGATGGGGGAAGTTCTGCGCTTTTGTTCGGTGGCAAAGGCGCTACCGGAGAGCGGTTTCTGGCAGTTTCTCTGTCATCACCAGTCCCATGTGGACTGGGTGGGATGCTCTTTGCACGACATGATCCAGCCGTCCTTTTCCTTCCTGGTGGGAGTGGCTCTGCCCTTTTCTCTGGCGCGACGGATCGCGGAGGGGCAGCCTCTGCTCGGACGCAGTCTGCACGCGTTTTGGCGGGCTTTCCTCTTGGTGATGCTGGGCGTCTTTTTGCGCTCCATTGACGCGGGCCAAACTTACTGGACGTTTGAAGACACGCTGTCGCAGATCGGTCTGGGCTATGGCTTTCTCTATCTCATCGCGCATACCAGCCAGCGCGCCCAGTGGCTGAGTCTAGCCGGCATCCTGCTCGCCTACTGGGCGGCCTTTGCCTTGTATCCGCTGCCGGGCTCAGGCTTTGATTGGGCGGCTGCGGGCGTGTCCGCCGATTGGCCCCATCACTCGCAGGGCTTCGCTGCGCACTGGAACAAAAACACCAACTTTGCCAGGGCCTTTGACACTTGGTTCATGAACCTTTTCCCCCGCGAGTCCCCCTTCACCCACAACGAAGGCGGCTATTCGACGCTGAGTTTCATCCCCACGCTCGGCACGATGATTCTGGGCCTGATCGCTGGAACCAAACTGCGGTCTGCAAGCACCGCTCAGGCAAAAGTGCGCTGGCTGGCCATCGTCGGACTCGCCTTGCTGGCGAGCGGTTGGGCGCTCGGCTTGAGCGGCATCTGTCCCGTCGTGAAGCGAATCTGGACCCCGAGTTGGACGCTCTTCAGCGGCGGCTGGTGCTGCCTTCTGATGGCTGGATTTTATTTCGTCATCGATCTTGCTCAGCTGCGCCGCTGGTCCTTCCCGCTGACCGTCGTCGGTATGAACTCCATCGCCGCCTACTGCCTGGCGCACCTCGTGGAAGGCTTTCTGCGCAGCACGCTACGCACCCACTTGGGCGCGAAATTTTTCAAACTGAACTGCGGCATCTATGCCCCACTGTGCGAGGGCGCAGTGATCCTGCTGCTGCTCTGGCTGATCCTTTTCTGGATGTATCGGCGGAAGCTATTTTTGCGAATTTAAGCCGCCGTCATCGCGTCAAAAGCACCTTTGAAGAAGTGGTAGCCCCACCCCCAAGTCGCGTCGCCATTCCAGTCAGGATCGTAGTGCTGGGCGCGTGTGAGGAAGCGTTCAGGGTGTGGCATGAGACCAAAGACGCGACCCGTCTCATCCTGCAGTCCTGCGATCGCAAGGGTGGAACCGTTGACGTCTTCACTGTAAACTAGTGGAGCGAGTCCCGACTTCAGATACTTCGCCGCATCATCACCCTCGGTAACGACGCGCCCTTCCGCGTGGGCTACTGGCAGTTCGAAATCCTCTGGCAGAGCCTGGAGGAAGGGGCTGACCTTGCCACCGCTCTTTTTGAGCTTCACCCAGCGGCAAATGAATCGCCCACTGGTGTTGTGAATGAGACTGGCGTGTGGCAGCAGATCCAGTTGGGTGAGGATCTGGAAGCCATTGCAGATGCCCAGCGCGTAGCCGCCGTTTGCAATGAACTCCTTCAGACGCTCGCCAAGTTTGTTCTTGGTAATCAATTGCGCAATCCGGCCAGACATGACGTAATCGCCGTAGCTAAAGCCGCCAGAAAAAACGACCATT
>CAZCAL010000392.1:2416-4869 GCA_964496625.1 uncultured Verrucomicrobiaceae bacterium
GTGCGCGGTCGAGCACGTCTGGAGTCACCAGCGCGACTGGCAAAACTTCCGCTGTAATGACCTCAGCTTCGAGCGCACGGGAGGTCTCGACATCACAATTGGTGCCGGGGAATTTGATGAGAATGGCGTGTGGCATGGTCAGGGAATAGCGGAGAGATCTCAATAATAACCGGCCAGACCTTTTTGCCAAAGCGGCTTTAGATCGGCGACGGCGGCATCGACAAGGGTGCCAGCAGATTGGGTGATGTGCAGCCAGCGCTCGCCCGTGCTCTCGCCAATGGGGATGAGTCCGTGTTCTATGGCAGTGCTGAGGTGCTCCGGGGCGATCTCAACGAGAAGACGACCTGGGGTTTCGCCAAAGAGCAATTCGGCGACGTTGCAGTGGCCCTCCGTGGGGAGACGGTCGATCTCGACACGAACACCGGCCTTGCCAGAGAAGGCCATCTCCGCCAGTGCGACGGCAAGCCCGCCTTCACTGATGTCGTGCGTGCTCAGCACCGCACCCTTTTTCACGAGTTCATGGTAGCTGCGGTAGGAGTCGAGAGCGACTTGCTCATCAAACCCAGGCGCAGCATCAGCGCCAGCTCCGCGTGTCCACTTAGCAAAGACGGAGCCACGGAGACCTGGACGAGTTTTACCAAGGATGCAAATTTTGCTGCCGACTCGGCGCAGAGAAGCACCGATCACATGCTGCGCGTCTTCAACGATGCCAAAGCCACTGAGAAGCAGTGTCACCGGAATGGAGACTGGGCCGTCATCAGTGACAAAGTAGTTATAAAACGAATCTTTGCCGGACACGAAGGGGGCCTTGTAGATCGTGGCGGACTGGGCCATACCCTTGGTGCATTCGACCAATGCACCAAGTTCGCGCTCGTTGTCTGGATTACCCATGCAGAAGTTATCCAAGATCGCAATACGATCAGGATTGGCTCCGATCGCGACGAGCTGGCGGACGCATTCATCCACCACAGCGCGCCCCATAAGATGGGGATCTGTTTTTCCCCACTCTGGCAAAAGCGCGCAGGCTAGTCCCACCAGTTTATCGCTGCCATCAATGCGCACGACCGCTCCATCTTGAGGCGCATCGCCGGAGGCTCCAGCGAGGGGCTTCAGGACGGTGTTCCCCTGCACTTCATGATCGTATTCACGAATGATTGGCTCGCGGGAGACGATGGAAAAATCTGCAAGCAGGACCTTCAGGCTCTGCGTCCAAGACTCTGGCCGCACCGGAATCGGCGGCGTCTTGTCCGGTGTGGCGCGCCAATGGGCACGCATTTCACGGCGCGGTGCTTCGTGGAGACTCTCCACATGCAGGTCGCAAACTTTTTCGCCGTGATGCCAGACCTTCAGACGCTGAGAACCATCTGCTCTTGCCAGCACAAAAATCTCGGACTCGAACATGGCGGCAAGACGCTCCAGCTCTGGCAGCGCGCTTTCCTGCACAGCCATGACCATGCGCTCTTGGGATTCAGAAATAAACACCTGCCAGCTTTCCAGCCCCGACTCCTTCAGCGGGCAGCGCTCCAGCCAGACATCGCCGCCGGTTTCGTGCAGCATCTCACCCGCAGCGCTGCTAAATCCGCCGGCTCCACAGTCGGTGATGAATTCGATCAGGCCTTGCTCGCGAGCAGCCAGGACAAAGTCGGCCACTTTTTTCTCTTCGATCGGATTGCCGATCTGCACCGCCGTTTGGTCTTCTTCGTGGCTATCTGTCGTCAGGGATGCGGACGAGAAGGTGGCACCCTTGAGTCCGTCTTTCCCAGTCCGTCCACCTGCTGCGACGAGGAGGTGGCCGGGCCTGACGAGCTTATCAATGTCCTTGATCGGAATCACGCCTGCCGTGCCGCAGAAGACCAATGGATTGTAAATGAAGGTATCGTCAAACTGGATCGCACCATTCACCGTGGGGATGCCCATGCGGTTGCCGTAATCCCGCACACCGCGCACGACGCCACGCATCACCCCCAAGGGATGGATCACGTCTTTGGCCTTCAGGCTAGAAACGGGTGTGTCTGGAGGGCCGAAACAGAAAACATCCAGCGAGGCGATGGGCTTGGCCCCCTTCCCTGCGCCGAGAATATCGCGGATCACGCCACCGAGACCCGTGTTCGCACCGGCATAAGGCTCGATAGCGCTCGGGTGATTGTGTGTCTCCACCTTGAGGCAGACCGCTTTGTCGTCATCGAGCTTCACGAAGCCTGCGTTATCGACGAAGGCAGACAAGACAAAGTCGGGCTTTTCTTCGCGGATTTTCTCCGTTACAGCGCGGATGTAGGTTTTGAAAAGGCTATCAACGACTTCCTGCTCGCCATCGAGCGTGTGGTAGATTTTAGCGTTGAAGATGCGGTGCTGGCAGTGCTCGCTCCAAGTCTGGGCGATGACCTCGAGTTCGACATCGGTGGGATCGCGCTCACGGAGCGATTGCCACCAGCGGCGCAAGAACGGCCGGCCGC
>CAZCAL010000393.1:0-4851 GCA_964496625.1 uncultured Verrucomicrobiaceae bacterium
ATAATCCAACCTCGAACCCTTGGATCGTCCACCCATCCATCCGCGGATCATGATGACCGATTTCCGGCAATTCATCCGCGGTGGTCCCGCCGTAGACCGACTGAAAGTGCAGGTGGGGAGATAATACCCCTCCAATCTTTACCCCCTCACCAGTCTGCCAATTCACCGACGGTGAAGCCTCCGTTCCATCGGCACCCAGCGTTGAAGCAAAAGGGCTGAGCCAAACCAGTATTGCTGGGATCAGCGAAGGGCAGAGAGATTTAGTCATAGCAATTGTGTATTCCAAAGACGAACGCACAATTGCAATCAACTTGCATCAAGGCAAGCAATAAATGCAAAATGATTGCATTAACTCAACTCGCAAAAGCCATCTTTTTCCACCACACTTCCAACTCATCCGCCCCAAAATCGGCGAGGATTTCCCCATCAACATCAATGCTGGGAGCCTTTGACTGGCCGGTTAGTTCATGCATTTCTGCACGCGCAGCGCTATCACGAATGACATCCAGCATCTGAAAGCTAATTCCATGGCCGGTGAGCCATTCAATTGCCTCATCACACCATGGGCAGCCGGATTTGACGAAGAGACGGACAGAAGAAGGAGTCATGATTCAGGGGGGTAAGAGATACTATTTTCGAAGATCCAGACAGACAACGGAACCCTCACTGTTGCGACAGTAAAGCAAGCCGTTGGCAAGGACGGGGGCCGTCCAGCACTTGCCGGACAACACCTGCACTCTGGACAACTCTTCATACGCACCCGGTGCGGCTTTGGAGATTACCAGTTCGCCTTTAGCCGTAATCAAAATCAGTTTTCCCGCCGCAGCAGTCAACGCACCAAAACCGATGCTTGCCTCCTTCCACTTCAGCTCTCCAGTCTTCCAGTCGAGACATTTCAGCGAGGCCTTCTTGTTCTCGTCATCATCAATCCCGTAGAGCGCTCCGTCGATCAGGACACTGGAGTTGAACTGATTACGCAGTTCCTTGTTCAGCCACACCTGCTCTGGATCGCCAGCGCCCAGCTTAAACAGCGCACACCCTCGGCCATAGCCCGAGGAGACAAAAAGCTCGCTACCACTCCGGATGGGATCAGCAGCATTCACGCCATAGCGCGTCCGCCACTCAATCTCCCATGCCTGTTTACCAGTCGCTGGCTCGACCGCGATGTAGGACTCACCGCTGCCGATCACGACCAGTTCCTGAGTGCCCACCTTGATCGGATACGGAGTCGAATAGCCTGCGTTTTCGTCTTCACTCTTCCACACCAGATCACCCGTGGAGAGGTTCAGAGCCACGCCTGCCTTCCCAACATTCAAAATTAGTAAGTCACCATGGACCAATGGTGCACCTGCATAACCCCAGTCGGGAATTCGGAACCCAGTTTCCTTCTGCACATTTTTGGACCACACCACCTTTCCATCCGCCGCATCAAAGCAAAACACATCGCCCCAGCGACTCAGATGATAAACTTTTCCGTCGTGGATTGTGGGCGTCCCAGAAGTCCCTCCTTCAAAATACTTGTCCCCTAAATCCGCTGGATAGCTGTGTTTCCAGACCAAAGAACCTTTTGTCGCATCAAAACAAAACACCGTATCCTGGTCGTCTGCATGACCGGTCGTTACTACCCGGCCGTTCGCAACGCTGAAGGAAGAGAACCCCAGCCCGATCTCCGCAGTCCAGGCCACCTTCGAGCCATCTCCTGCCCAGTCAGTCTCAGCCGAAATGCCATTGCGATCGGGCCCCCGAAATTGCGGCCAATCGGCAGAAAAAACCTTTCCCTGCCCAAGCAATCCCAAAACCGCCAAAAGTGCGTAGGTTTCCATCTTCATAGACGGCCATCATAGAAGTGAGGTCAGCGTTCTCAAGCGACAAAAGACCGCTAAGTCGCGCATCCCACCTCTTTTCCACTTTCCATTCACGACGAAGCGAGTTCGATGTGCCTTGTGTTCATCGGTCCAGATTTTTTCAAACGCGACGTCCTGGAAGTGGCGCGGGATTTGATCGGAGTGGAGTTGATCTGGGACGGCTGTTCTGGGCGAATTGTGGAGACAGAAGCCTATGCGGTTGCGGGTGATCCAGCCTGCCACACTGCCTCCCGCCCGAGTGCACGACAGTTCGTCAGCGAGCAACCGCCAGGGGCGGCCTATGTTTACTTCAATTACGGCATGTTTTGGCTCTTCAATCTGCATGTGCGCCATGGACCACGCGATGGATTGATCCTCATCCGTGCGTTGGAACCTTTGCGTGGGATCGAACGAATGCGACAACGCCGGGGTCGAGAGAAATTGGAAGACCTCTGTTCAGGACCGGGAAAACTTGCGGTGGCTCTCGACATCCGCCGTGAGGACCATGGAGCGCTCCTCTGTGGCAAAGGGCGACGCAGCGGTTGTGGGCTCAAACTTCCAGAAACCACCTCGGGCGAGGTGCTGGCAGATATCCGCGTGGGCATCAGTTCCGCAGCCGATTTCCCATGGCGTTTCGTCCTGGCAGGCAGCCCGCATCTGAGCGTGCCCCATGGAAGGGTGAAACCTTTCCAGCAAAAAACAAAAAGGGCACGACCGTAGCCGTGCCCTTCGTGATTCGTGAGTGTGGCGATCTCCCTTACTTCGACTTGAGGTCGTTGTACATCGCGAACCCTTGCTCTGGAGTGAGGCCTTCATGCACCACGCCGCGCACGGCTTGCATCATCGCCACAGGCGCATCCGCCTGGAAGATGTTGCGGCCCATGTCCACGCCATTCGCCCCTTGCTGGATGGCGTTGTAGCACATGGTCAGGGCATCAAGTTCTGGGAGCTTCTTGCCACCAGCGATGACGATCGGCACAGGGCAGCAGCTCGTCACGGTATCAAACTCTTCGTCCGTGTAGTAGCACTTCACAACATTGGCACCCAACTCCGCCATGATACGGGTAGCGAGGCGGAAATACTGCGGTGTGCGAGCCATCGCACGGCCCACTGCGGTGACGCCCATGACGGCGATGCCGTAGCGGCTGGCCGCATCGACAAGGTCGGTGAGGTTCTTCAGGCTCTGGCGCTCGTAGGCGCTGCCGATGAAGACCTGAACAGCCAAAACGCAGGCGTTCAGGCGGATAGCTTCCTCAATAGTGAGGGCGGTACTCTCATTGGAAAGAGGCTCGAAACCTGGGCGACCAAGCTTCACTTTCTTGCCGTCGATTTCGCCTTCCCACTCTTCCATTGGGCTGACCATGGAAGTGCCGCCGCTGGCGCGCAGTGCGATGGCTTTCGTGGTGCTGGCTGGGATGACGCTGCGCTGGATACCACGTGTCAGCATGAGGCAGTCTGCATACGGCTCCAGAGGCAGGATCGTTTGATCGACGCGCTCAAGACCAGTCGTTGGACCTTGGAAGTACCCGTGGTCAAATGCCAGCATCACAGTCCGGCCATCCTTGGGATTGAAGATCTTGCTGAGGCGGTTCTTGAGACCCCAGTCGTATTGGTGACAGCCCTTGAGGAAGAAGCCAGGAGCTTCTTGTGGGGTGTTCGTGAAGTATTCTTTTTCCTTTTTGTCGGCAGCGCTGATTTGAATGTCGGCCATGATGTTTAGAGGTTTGGGGTTAAAAATGAGTGTTACTCGCAGATGAACTCTTTCATCGCATTGATGATGACAGTAACGGAGAGAGCCCCCGCATCTGGATGACCGATGCAGGCTTCGCCCAGAGTTTTAGCACGGCCAAATTTGGCGATCATTGCCTTGCTGGCTTCCTTGCCGCCTTCAGCGGCTTCTGCCACCGCAGTGATGGAATCAGGCAGGCTGCTGCCAATCAGTTCGGCTGCTTTTTCAGCCGCTGGTTCCATGGCATCTACCACCGTTTTATCGCCGACGGCGGCACCGCCACGTTGTTTCACGCCGTCAACACCGGCACGGAGAAACGCAGCCAATCCTGCCGCATCCAGGGCTTCATTGCCTGCGAGCGCCTTTCCGCCATTGCGGAAGAAGGTGCCGAAAATCGCGCCGCTAGCGCCGCCCATACTGGCCATCATCGCAGTGCCCATGGTAACAAAGCCCTTCTCAACGGAATCAATCGGGCCAGCATTCAATTTCTCGCGGGCTGCGGTCATGCCGCGCTCCATGCCAAGGCCATGATCACCATCGCCGAGATTTCGGTCTGCCTCAGAGAGGGCTGGCTCAGCAGCAATGATGCGCTCTGCGACTAGCAGTAGCATTTCTTTGACTTCGTCGGGTGAAAGTGTGGACTTGGACATGGGGCTGGCAAGTTTGACAGTCCAGGGACTTTGTCAAACAGGAAGGCTGTTAGATTGCAATCGCTGCACGCCCTTTATCATCCAAAAAAGTGGATTGATCCATAGAATCACGAGGAGCGACTCATTGAAGACGAAGTCCAACTGCGTCAGCGCCTTTACCATCTCATGAAACAGCAGCAAGCCACCACCAAACGCCAGTGCCATGACTCGATTGCGCGGGGCCAGAAAGGCAAAGAGTTCCAAAGGCAAAGCGATGCCGAACAAAAACTGCGCCCAGAACGGATGATCCATCAGCCACTGCGGCAGCGCACCCATCGTGGGTGGTGCGCCTTCGAGGTACTCCAGGTACTTCATCTGGTTGTTCTTGATCAGGTGGAGCGCAAAGTATTGGCTGTCCGCAAACCACATCCCATGAGATTCCACAAGCTTTGAGATCGCGGAGGACACATAACCAGCCCCCAGTGCCTGCATTGCCCAATCCACTTCCCACTGACCAGCGGTCAATCCTGCCCGATGCTTCCTGCCACGCCAGCGCATGATCCAGTATGCGACGCTGGCCGCCCATGCGCCCAAGAGGCAGAGATGAACAGCCTGATAGGAGTGCCCGATTGCGCCCTGGGAGTTCTTT
>CAZCAL010000394.1:0-4844 GCA_964496625.1 uncultured Verrucomicrobiaceae bacterium
CAGCAATCCTCATCGAGACGCTTTCAGGAACGATGGTGCCAATTCCTGCAAGCCTTGCTTCGATGAGTGGTTGGCGCTCCGTGATCGTAGTGTCGGGACGGGGATAGAGATCAACGAGAGGCTTGCCATCGGGAGTTGTCGCATCCGTACGGAGGGCGCGGCTAGAGCCGATTTCCCCTCGGCCCCGGAAACTTGTAGCCAGCTTGAAGTTGGTATCGTTGTCGCCGTGAATGATGTAGCGGCCGAGTTCCCCAAGAGGTGTTTCCCAGGTCACTTTCTGCCCGTTGACGGTCACCTGTGTTTCGTAACCAAGCTGGTGACCAGTTTGGAGGATGGCCTGGTCGTAGTTGCCATACGGATAGGCGAAGGAGGTGACAGGAATCTTCAGGTGTTCTTCGAGGAAGTCCTTGGAATCTTTGAACTCACTGATTAACCAGAGTTGCTGCTCCGCATCACTGCGCTTGGTCTTTTTCCTCAGGCTGTCGTGGCTGACGCTATGGCTGCCAACACTGCATAATCCTGTGTCCATCATCTCCTTGAGTTGGACCCAGGTCATGGAGCGTCCGCCAATGTTGACGTACTTTTTGTAGAGATAGACAGTGAAGGGAAAGCCCAACTCCTTCAGAACGGGATAGGCATAGGTGTAGACCCCGACCCAACCGTCGTCCATCGTGATGACAATGCATTCCTCGGGGAGGTTTTTTCTGCCATTCCGCCACTCAAGCACATCGTTGAGAGGAACGACTGGAATCTTGGAGTCCTTAATCGCCTGCATTTGCTCCCGGAACTTGGTGGCATTGATGAGCATGGCGTCACCACCACGATCCCGAAAATCGTGGTAACCGAGAATGGACACGATGGAGGACCGGTTGAGTTCAAATGGGATGGCCTTGGGCGCAGCGTCGTCTTCCGGGGCCGAGGCATCGAATAACTTGGGGTCAGCCAAGGCTGCATTCAGCTTTTCTTCCTCCGCCGTCAGCACAGGCTCTTGCACGGTAGGTGCGGGTTCAACTCCGGCAGTTTGGGCAAGGCGTTGGAGCTTTTCCTTGATGCGGGAACACCCCGTCTGCACCGCCAGCAAGCTGGTGATGAGCATCAGAAAACAAAGAAAGCGTGTCTGCGGGAATCGGCACAAGATGGCGCGCAGTGAGGACAAGATCATTTCTTGCTCTACCACAACGCTTCTGGAAATGCCAAAGAATTGTGCTAGTCTCAGCGATGCCGAAGCCCGCCTCCCAACCCGTATCGCCCGTCACTGCTCAGCAACGTGAGTTGCACGGAGTCGTCCGCTTGGCGGCGCTGTCTCCACAGCTCACACTGGGCAATGTGGACGTCAATGTGCAGGCAATTTTGGCGGCGGCGAGTCCGCTGGTTTTTGATCAAGGTGCGCGTGTAATCGTTTGCCCAGAGCTTTGTTTGACCGGCTACAGCTGTGCCGATCTTTTTTATCTGCCTGCACTGCGTGACGCTGCACTCGGCGGACTGTGCGACTTGGCGGAGGCTACGGCAGAATGGCAGGCGGTGTTGATCGTCGGCCTGCCTCTCGAGGTGCAGGACCGCTTGTACAACGTCGCCGCCGTCATCGCAGGCGGGGAGATACTCGGCATTGTGCCCAAAACGCATCTGCCGAATTCGGGCGAGTTTTATGAACGGCGCTGGTTCTCTCCGGCATCGACTGCGATGCAGGATACCGTCATGGTCCGAGGCGTTGAGGTGCCCTTTGGGACGGACTTGATCTTTGAATCCCTCGACATCAAGGGCCTGCGCATTGGGGTGGAAATCTGTGAGGATCTTTGGAGCGTCATTCCGCCGTCAAGCCCTGCCGCCTTGGCTGGCGCGACGGTGCTCGTTAACCTGTCTGCGAGCAATGAACTTCTGGGCAAGGCACCGTATCGACGCGCCCTCGTGTCCCAGCAGTCCGCGCGTTGCTTGTCGGCTTATGTCTATGCGGGAGCGGGGGCAGGGGAGTCGAGCACGGACTTGGTGTTCGGCGGGCACTGCCTCATCGCGGAAAACGGTGTGATCCTGGGTGAAACAGATCGGTTTGGTTTTGAGTCAACGAGTACGGTCGCCGATGTAGATTTGCAATGGCTCACCCACGACCGAATCCAGAGCGCTGCCTTTCGCGACGAAGCTCAGGTTGTGGCGTATCGGCGCATCCTTTTTGAACTAGGTGACTGGGAAAAGATGCCATCGTCACTGGATTTGTGTCGCCGCATTGATGCCCGCCCTTTTGTGCCCTCGGCAGCAAAGGATCGTGCGGAGGTGTGCAGAGAGATTTTTGCCATTCAAGCGACCGGACTGGCTCGCCGACTAAAGGCAGCGCATGCCAAGACGGCGGTGCTTGGCCTCTCTGGAGGTCTGGATTCGACCCTGGCTCTGTTGGTCATTTTAGACGCACTAAAGCGGGCAGGAATGCCTGCTGATGCAGCGCTCGCCATCACAATGCCCGGCTTCGGAACGACTGACCGCACGAAGAGCAACGCCGAAAAACTCGCAGAAGCACTGGGTGTGCCGCTTCGGACGATCCCGATCCGTGCGGCGGTGGAGCAGCACTTTGCAGATATCCATCACCCCGCCGACCGACATGACGTGGTCTATGAAAACTCCCAGGCGCGCGAACGGACGCAGATCCTCATGGATGTGGCCAATCAGACCGGCGGCATCGTCGTTGGCACCGGTGATTTGTCAGAGGCAGCGCTTGGATGGTGCACCTTCAATGGCGATCAGATTTCGATGTATCATGTGAATGCAGGTGTGCCAAAAACCTTGGTCAGCTACCTTATCGAATGGTGCGCAGACGAGCTCCATAAAGACGCTGCGGGCGAAATTCTACACGACATTATCGATACGCCGATCACGCCGGAACTACTCCCTCTCGGCAAGGACCAAAAGCTCCAGCAAAAGACAGAGGACACCGTCGGTCCATACGAATTGCACGACTTTTTCCTCTTTCATCTCGTGCGCAGGGCGTCTTCAGTGGTGAAGTTGCGCTGGTTGGCAGGAATTGTATTTGCTGGAAGGTATGCAGACGCGGAAATCGAAAAGTGGCTGACACTGTTTCTGCGCCGCTTTGCCCAAAATCAGTTCAAGCGCTCCGTCATGCCGGACGGGCCAAAGGTTGGCTCCGTAGCATTGTCACCGCGTGGCGATTGGCGGATGCCAAGTGACCTGCCCGGCGTAGCACCGCTGGATTCGTGATTTCTAAAGCTTGAAACTGGTGACGCCGTCAATCACGCGGGCGAATTCCGCATCGGACATCGAGCAGTAAAACGGAAGGCGTAGGAGTCGGTCGCTGATGTCCTCCGTGACGTCGCAGCAACTGGCGCGATGGGCGATCGATGTCGCATACGTCGATTTGTGCAGTGGGAGGTAATGGAAGACGGCCCAGATTTGGAGCTTCTTGAGATGCTCGATCAGTGCCGAGCGGAAAGATAGGCTCGGAGTGATGAGGTAATACATGTGCCAAGCCTGCTGGCAATGGGCAGGAATGTAGGGCTGGTCCACGTGTTTATCTTGGCACCACTGTTTGAGCGCGTCGTCATAGGCGTGCCAGAGGGCTTCACGCCGCTGCTGGATGACCTGCCAGCACTCAAGTTGTCCGTAGAGAAAAGCAGCCAGCACGTCGCTCATCACATAACTGGAGCCGATATCAACCCAGCTGTACTTATCCACTTGGCCACGAAAAAAATTCGCTCTGTTGGTGCCCTTCTCGCGAATGACTTCCGCGCGCTCAATGAGATCAGGCCGATTAATGAGCAATGCGCCGCCCTCGCCACAAGTGATATTCTTGGTCTCGTGGAAGCTTTGGGTTCCAAGGGCACCCATCGTGCCGAGCCAACGGCCCTTGTATTTGCCGAATAGGCCATGAGCATTGTCCTCAACGACCGCAATGTCGTGAGCCTCTGCAATTTGGCAAATTTCATCCATCTCGCAGCCGACTCCAGCATAGTGAACGGGCACAATCGCCCGTGTTTTCGAGGAGATGAGCTGGGGTAAGAGACTCTCATCAAGATTTAAGGTGTCGCGGCGAATGTCGCAAAAAACGGGAACCGCTCCGCGCAAAACGAAGGCATTGATCGAGGAGACAAATGTGTAGCTGGGCACGATGACTTCGTCTCCGGGTTTGATGTCCAGCAGCAAGGCGGACATTTCCAAAGCATGGGTGCAGGATGTGGTCACCAGTGCCTTTTTGACTGAGAGCACATCCTCAAGTAGCGCCTGACACCTGCGAGAAAACTGCTGATCGCCAGCGATCTGACCGCTGGAGACACTACGGGTCACATAGTCGATCTCCTTGCCCGCGAGGGTGGAGTTGTTGAATGGTATGCGAGCAGGAAGCATGAACCGCCATGCTGACACAGCGCTGAATTTGACGCAAGGAATGTGCTTGCCAATTTTGGAAGGGAGAAAGTGGTTGCATTGCTTTGCCAAGGCAGGTTGAATCGCTCATTCCGAATCTTCCGCTATGTCGCTATTATCCCGGATCAAACAGCATTTTATGGCTCCCGGCTCTGGGTTGGGTCTGGGCATCTTTCGAATAGTCTATTCGTTGGTGATGCTGGCGGAGGTTTTGGAGTTGCTCTATTTCCACGATTTAATCTATGGCGAGGTGCCGGGTGACACGTGGCATGTCGATAATCACTTTCAGGTGCTGTTGCTGGTATGGGCCGGGGCAGTCTGCGCGATGGTTTTGGGATTGTGGATGCGGCCAGCGACGATCATCAACTATGTGCTGACGGTCGTGTTCATGGGGACCTTTTCAACCTTCTCGTACCATGTGGATTACTTCTTTTTGGGTGTTAACTTTCTGCTCATTTTCATTCCTGCGCGCACGGCGTTTT
>CAZCAL010000395.1:0-4830 GCA_964496625.1 uncultured Verrucomicrobiaceae bacterium
CATGGCGGCGCTGGACGGCACTGGGTGCGGTGATTGTTTGCATGATCGGCGTGCACGTCTTGGCCTTTGAGCAATCGAAGCTCTACACCCGCTTCCCCATTGAATACTGCCGCGAATCCGTCGCAGAGATGCGCGAGATCACGAATCCACGCTGCCCTGGATACGACGAAGCCATTTTATCCGTCGGCTTTGCCATGTACACAGAGGCCTATGATCCGGGACTGATCCGATTCAGCACGGTGGAGGAACTGCGCAACTTCATGCGGCAGTCCGATACGGAGAAGCGCCCACTCTACCTCAATTTTGGCTTTGGAACCTTCCAGCGCCAGACGGTGCCGGAGATCATGGCCTTGATCGATAACCCGAATCTCTTTGAGCGGATCGCCCTGATGGAGGGGCAATTCATCACCACAACCCGCGAGGTCTTCCGCTACCGGGCAGGATCGGTGGCGACCCTTCCCAACCCGTAAATTTTCGCGCGATCCCCTTCCCCCACCACGTTAACTCTTTCTATCCCATGAGCTTGATCGCCGTATTTACTGACACCCTCCCCATCGCCAGCCTGGCGGATAACCTCAAAAGCATCTCCCATGCGTTTCTGAGCATCGTCTTCGAAGGCGCGCCTTACATCATGATCGGCACATTGATCTCTGGCCTGATCGATGCCTTTCTGCCTGCGAACCTGATTGACCGGGCACTACCTCGCAACGCCATCGTCGCAGTTTTCCTGGCGGGGTTCATGGGGCTGTTCTTTCCCGTGTGCGAATGTGCCGTCGTTCCGGTGATCCGGCGTCTGGTTCAGAAAGGGCTGCCGCTGTCTTGCGCGATGACTTACATGCTCTCTGCCCCGATCATCAATCCCATCGTGGCGGCGAGTACGTTGACCGCATTTGGCGAATTCCCCCAAGGAGACGGGTGGTCTCTGGGCGTGGCGACGATGACGATCAGCCGCCTATCGCTCGGTTACGCAGTGGCGGTGATCATTGGATTGGTGATCCTCCTCTTCAAACCGCAGTCCATCTTGCGTCCCGCCATCGCAGCGACCCTGAACCGCCCGCTGGCCAATGGCGCACAGGCTGCCACACCGAGCTTCAACTCCCGCCTCATCCACGCACTGCGCACGGCGATGAGCGACTTCCTGGATACGGGAATGTACTTCTGCATCGGCGTCATCATCACCTCTTACTTCAATACACAGATCGATCAGGCGATCTTGAAAACGGTAGCGGGCAAGGAAATCGTCGCTGTGCCATCGATCATGGGCCTGGGTTTCATCCTCTCCTTGTGCAGCACGTCTGACGCATTCATTGCCGCACCGATGGCAGCGTTTTCAATGGCCGCGAAGTTAGCCTTCCTGGTCTTTGGTCCGATGATGGACGTGAAGCTAATGTTCATGTATTCCGCTGTCTTCAGAGGCAAGGTGGTCGTATATCTTTTGTTGGGCACTTTCTTCCTGATCGCGATCCTCAGCCACTTCTGGATACCGCTGGCCCTGCATTTCAAGCCATAACTCCGGCACGTTTTAATCCTTACCTTCAACCATCATGAATCGCACCCGATCCACGATCCACTTCATCAGCGCCGCACTCATGCTGCTCTGGGCAGGCGTCTTTATTTATTTTTACGCCAGCGGCAGGCTGACTCATTACCTGCCGGCCAAAGGTTTATTCCGGCAGTTGGTCCTCTTTTCCGGCATCGGCATGGCCGTAGTGGGCCTCTTCAATCTGCTGACCACTGACTCCGACGAAGCAGGCTGCTGTGGGCACGATCATGATCACGAAGATCACGGTCACGATCATCATGGCAAAGAAGGCGGGTGTTGCGATCACGACCATGGACATGAGCACGGGCATTCCCATGCCCACACACATGACCATGAACATGGCGAATGCTGCGGCCACGATCATTCCCATGATCACAAGCACAGCGAGAGCTGCGGTCACGACCACGGTGCTGCCACCGCTCAACCCCACACCCACAGCCACGGTATTCTTGAGGAAAGCGGCTGGATGGGCCGCATCGCAGCCATCGCGATCCTGGTCCTGCCTTTGACGCTGGCCGCAGTGTATTCACCGGATCAGTTTGACGTCAACGCCCTGGCCAACAAAGGCGTCTATGACCAAGACTACAACGCCAAGCCGCAGAACGACAAATTTGTGATCCGCAAAACAAACGAAAGTGGTGCGAGCACGACCGCAGCAGTGAGTCCGGCCCCAACTCCAGCGGTCCCCGCCCCTGAGGTGGCCACGGCCAAACAGCCTGCGACCATGCCGCCCGCCCCCCTGCCCCAAGCTACCGTCAAAGCTGACCAGCCTCCCACCGCAGCGGCCTCGACAGCCGCAGCAGATCCAAACGCGAAGTCGGGTCCAGATGACAAGATGACCTCTGGAGGAGGATCCGGCGGGAGCAGTCCTGAAGCCGGCACCGCTGCAAAGGCGCAGAGCTACGGTTCCTTTACGCTCGAAGACCTGAAGGCCCAAGTGCCACAGAGCAAGGATGGCAACTTCATCCTCGACGTGCCAGAACTCTATTACACAGGCGGCGATGTCGAAGTGCAGCGCGTTCTCACCGGGCAAAGTATCGAGACCATCGCGCAGGTTTTACCCGAAAAAGTCAACAATCCTGACGGCAAACGCATCCGCATCTTTCGACTGCTCGTGCAGTGCTGCGCCGCCGATGCACGCCCATATTCGGTGCCAGTCGATTTTGGCAAAAAGGCCCCTGAATTCAAAGACATGACCTGGGTCAAAGTGGTGGGAACAATGACCTACCAGAAAGAGGGAGATCAAACCATCCCAGTGGTGAACGCCACGAAGATCGAAGAGACCACCGCTCCGTCTGAGACCACACTCTACTGATCCCTCGTGAAGGCTTGGCACATTACTGGCACAGAGGGTATCGCCTCACTGAATTGTGTGGATCTGCCATCCCCACAACCAGCCCTTGGCGAGGTGCTGCTGCGCATCCATGCCGTATCGCTCAACTACCGGGATTACATGAACGTCACGGGCATTCGCGGTGTGACGGGACCGATCCCGCGCATCCCGTGCTCAGACGGCAGCGGAGAAATCATCGCAGTGGGAGAGGACGTTACCTCATGGAAGGTGGGAGATCGCGTGGTCGTGCCTTTTATGCCGTCTTGGCTTGAGGGCGGGTTCACTCAGCATCACGCAGCAAGGGCGCTCGGCGGCGCAGTGAATGGCCTACTCTGCGAAGAAGCCTGCCTGCCGGCAGACAGTCTTTTGCGAATTCCAGACTATCTCAGCTATCAAGAAGCAGCGACACTGCCCTGTGCCGCCGTCACTGCATGGGACGCGCTGATGGTGCGCGGGCAATTGAGCGCGGGCGAGACCGTGCTGATTCTTGGCAGCGGCGGTGTGTCCGTCTTTGCACTGCAAATCGCACGCAAAGCGGGTGCCCGAGTCCTTGCCATCTCAAGCAGCGATGAAAAGTGTGCCCGCCTTCATGCGATGGGCGCAGACGCAACGCATAACTACAAGACAGATCCCGCCTGGGACGAGTGGGCACTGACTCAAACCAACGGCAACGGTGTCGATAAGGTGGTAGAGATCGGAGGCCCAGACACCCTGAATCGATCTATTAAGGCCACACGTTTCGGTGGACACATCGCTCTCATCGGCGTGCTGACGGGTACTTCAGGCGACGTTCAGACGGTGCAGATTCTTCGCAAAGGCATCCGACTGGATGGGATTTACGTCGGCTCTCGTGCGATGTTCCAGGAGATGCTGGAAGCCATGAGCGGCACTCAGATGCGCCCGGTGATTGATTCAACTTTTGCCTTTAAAGATGCACCCGCCGCCTTCAGCCACATAGAAGGCGGCGGGCACTTTGGCAAGATCGTAGTCGCTGTCACACCTCTATAACAACGACCAGAGGACCTTGCCTCCTCTCTCTCACTTCCGGTCTGCTTTGGGAGCCGGGAGATCCGCATGGATCTCTTCCATTTCTTTCAGCATACCGCGAAGATGTTCGGGGACCTTTTCTAGACCTTCATCGCCATGAAGCGTCCAGGATTCCTCTTTGCCGCCGTTGGGTTTGGCCGTGAAGACAAGATCGCCATCTTCTCGATGCAGGCGATACTCCCCTGTTTCATCACGGCGCACCACGTTGGCAGATGAATGATTTTCAGAATGGCCCTCTGCCGCTGCATGAGGCCGATGCTCGGGGTGGTCTTCATGGTCGCGTTCTGGTCGGGCAGGGCGCATCTCGTCGCGGCCTTCACCCTCCATGACGGGTGGCTTTGGCATTTCGCCACGACGCCCACCATTGACCCAATCACGCATCCGATCCTGAAAGGCGCGCATCTTGTCTTGGAATCGCTCCATGCGCTCCCGCCACTCGCCGCCGCCCGATGGCTCCATCCATTCCCTGTGGGGCGTGGGCCATCCGTTTGGTCCGTCACGATCCATCGGTAGCATGTCTGGGCTCACCTCATGCTCACCCAGCGTCACCTTCACCGTCTTCGACTCGCCACCACTGATCAGGGCAAAAGAAACCACATCACCCTTTTTGTGGCTGCGCACCAGCGTCATCAGTTGCTCCATGTTGACGAGTTTTTGATCGTCAAACTGGGTGAGGATGTCGTGCACTTTGATACCCGCTACACTGGCAGGAGAATCGGGCATGACCTCTACGACCAGCAATCCAAAGCCGTCCTGTAGCCTTGTCTGCGCGCGCAACTCTGCCTCCACTCCACGAGTCATGACGCCGACAAACGGCTTCATCTCCAGAGCGTGTTCGCCTTGATGCTCACGTTTCCGTTCTGCCTTCTCTGCCGCTCGCTCCGGCTTCGCGACCTCAGGCTTCTTG
>CAZCAL010000396.1:0-3493 GCA_964496625.1 uncultured Verrucomicrobiaceae bacterium
GCGCTGCTGGGGCTGGGAATTACATGCATGGTGCTGCTCATGCTGTTGCGGTATACGGCAGGGACATTGTCCGCACTGGCGGCAGGGCAGGGAACCCCAGTCGTGATCGCCGTCGATGTGGTGATCGCATTCTCACTTGCCACTGTTCACAACTGGTTGTTTCTAGCAGTCAGCCTCTCGCTGCTGCAACGAATACACCGGCAGCCAGAGGATTCACTCTCTGCCGACTCCACACCTCTCATCTCATGACCCCCAGCGCCGAGACATCTACTGAGATCACCCGTCGCTCACGATCAAACCTAGCCTTTGCGCTGCTCTGCCTGCCCAAAGAGCGTCGGCGTGATATGGTCAGCTTCTACGCCTTCTGTCGGCTAGTGGACGACATCGCAGATGAGGGGCCTGCCTCAGTGGATGAACGCCGCGCCACGCTGGAAGAGTGCCGCCGTGTGGTGCTAAATCCAACGCAACCCTCAGATCAGCCTATCCTCAATGAGACTGCCGCGCTGCCAGCTCGCTACGGTTTCGATCCTGCTCTGCTCAGCGAAATCATCGACGGCGTCGCCAGCGATCTCGATCACCAGCATTACGCGACGTTGGAGGACTTGATGGCGTATTGTTACAAGGTGGCCTCGGTGGTGGGACTGGTCAGTATCCATATTTTTGGTCATCAATACCCTGCGACGCGCGACTATGCTGTTCATCTTGGATATGCGCTTCAGATCACCAACATCATGCGTGATGTCGGGGAGGATGCTCGTGACAATGGCCGCATCTACCTGCCAGCTGACCTCATGCAGCGCTTCGGTGTCACGCCTACCCAAGTGATGGAGGGACGATCTGATTCCAATTTTCTGGCCTTGATGAGCTACCTCTACGGCCTCGCTCGATCTGAATATGACCAAGCCCAGGCTGCATTGCCTCCTGAGGATCGTCCCAACATGATCGCTGCGGAAATGATGGCCAAGATTTACAGCGAGATTTTGGAAAAGATGCGGGCAGAGAATTATCCCGTGTTCGAACGGCGGGTACGGCTGCATCCGCTTCGCAAAGCGGTAATTCTAGCTTCAGCACTGGTGAAAGGATGGGTAGGCTAAGAGATTTGGTGACATCGAAAAGTTCAGCTTGCCTGAAACTGTGAGATGGGCTTGCCTGTTTAGGGGATGAGCAGGCCTGCGATCTGAGTCTGTCTTGTTCCCTCCTCCGACATCCCAAACCAAAAAAACCTATGAAGAAGAACATCATCGTCTGCGGCCTCGCCGCTGCAATCGTCGCTGCATCCTCCCTGACCTCTGTCAGCAAAGCCCAGGATGCAGGCAAAGTAGATTTTGAAAAGCAGGTGCTGCCAATTCTGAAGGAGAGCTGCTTTAAGTGCCATCAGAAGGAGCACGAAGAAGAGGGTAAGGTGAAGAAGCCCAAGGGCGGACTTCGCCTTGACGGCGCTGCCGTATTGATGAAGGGCGGCAAAGAATACCCAGATGAAAATGTCGTCGCGGGCAAGCCTGACGCCAGTTGGCTGGTGAAGACCATGGCACTGCCTGATTCGGACGATATGGCCATGCCTCCAGAAGGCAAGGGTGACCGCGTCACTCCTGCGAACATCGACCTGATCAAGAAGTGGATCAGCGAAGGAGCGAACTTCGGAGCATGGAAGGGCGAGGAATAAGCGGCGCTGCCTTCCTAGTGTGATTCTTTGAGCCGAGCTTCCGAAAGGAGGTTCGGCTCAAATGTTTTTGGCGTGCTCCAGTGTTTACTCGATCCCTTTGCAAAGCCTGCCGAGTGGTTTGGAAACGACGAGCAGCAACAACCCGGCAGCGCCAGCGATCCAGACCACGCCCATGAATGTCTGTGGCATTGCGGCGGTGTTTTCGCCGGTTACTTCGCCGGCAAAGAGTCCGGCGAGGAGATTGCCCAACGAGGTGCCAAGGAACCAAATCCCCATGGCCTGCCCGACCAGCCGTGGCGGGGCCAATTTGGTGACAGCGCTGAGGCCGACAGGGCTAAGGCAGAGTTCTCCCACAGTATGGAGAAAGTAGGTGGCAAAGAGCCAGGTCGGCCACACCTGCCCCTGTGTTAGTGCCCGCTGCGATCCAAGGGCAATCACCGCAAAACCTGCCGCCAGCAACAGCAGGCCCATCGCCATCTTGGTGATCAATGACGGATTCCGGCCGGCCTTCGCGAGTCGCACCCAGAGCATCGCGGCCGCGGGCGCAAGCAGAATGATCAGCCCGGCGTTCACCATCAAAAACCAGCCCGCAGGGAATTCCCAGTCGGTTCCAAAGACTCGCCGGATGGTAAAGCGATCTGCGAACAGGTTCAGGGACGATCCCACCTGCTCAAATCCCGCCCAAAACATCGCGGAGCAGACAAAGAGAACTGCGATCACTAACATACGTTTTTTCTCCTCGGAATTGAGGCCAGCAAGCGCAAGTGCCCAGACAAACCACAAAAGCGCAAGGCCGAGGATGAGCCACTTCGTGTGTTGTGCCAGCGCCTCTGGATGTACGGCGACCGCACCGCTGAGAGCGAGGAGTGCGATGCCGATGATCGTCGAGAAACCGACGCCAAGCATCACCCGATCACGGGCTGGGTGGGTGCTGTAGTGTGGTAGCAGTCCACAATCCCCGAGGCGATGGCGGGTGATGCGATACTGAAACAATCCCAGCAGCATTCCGACGCCGGCGGCAGCGAATCCCAAGTGCCAATCCACTTTTTCACCCAGCCAACTGCAAACAAATGGCCCAAGGAAAGCGCCAAGATTCACCCCCATGTAAAAGAGGCTGAACCCGGCATCGCGCCGCGCACCGCCTTCAGGATAAAGCATCCCCACCAGCGTGCTCATACTTGTTTTCAAGAGGCCACTGCCCAGCGCCACCATCACCAAGCCCACAAAAAACGTATCCTGGCGTGGGATCGCTAGAGTGAAGTGTCCCAGCGCAATGACGATGCCTCCATACCACACGGAGCGTTGCGGTCCCAGGACCCTGTCTGCGATCCAGCCTCCTGGCAGCGCCGCCAAATAGACGGCGGCGGTGTAGAGTCCGTAGATGGCAGCAGCGGTGCCGTCGGGAATGCCCAGTCCGCCCAGTTCTGCGGATTTGGTCATGTAGAGCACCAGCAAGCCTCTCATGCCGTAGTAGCTAAGCCGCTCCCACATTTCAGTGAAAAACAGGGTGCGTAGGCCGGGCGGATGCTGGGAGGTCATGAGTGCATAAAACCTAGCGATTGAGATCTCTTAGCGCAAGTCTGCTGGACGGATCCGCCAATTCCAGAAAACGCCCGCGAGGGTTGCCAATCTCGTATCCCGTGGCATCGTGGCGGCCATGACGGAGTCTAAACGCGGTCCCCTAGAATTCATTGGTCGATTGGCCATGGATTTTGCGATCTATTTGGGACAGTTGGCGGCGCTGACAAAGGACTTGTTCGATGCGCTCCGTTCGGGTGTTTGGCGGCTTCGGATGGTGGCCGAGCAGATCGTTTCCATCGGTTACGGATC
>CAZCAL010000396.1:3503-4195 GCA_964496625.1 uncultured Verrucomicrobiaceae bacterium
ACAGGGGCTTTTACCGGAGCTGTTTTCACGTTCCAGACCTACGCCAAATTTAAGGATTTCGGGGTGGAATCGACCGTCGGCGCAGTGGTCTCGATCGCTTTGTGCCGTGAATTGGGTCCAGTGTTGGCCGGGCTAATGGTAGCAGGCCGCGTGGGGGCATCCATGGCGGCGGACATCGGCACTATGAAAGTGACGGAGCAGGTCGATGCATTACGCGTGATGGGGGTGCATCCTGTGGATTACCTCGTTTTGCCACGCTTTCTGGCGATGCTCATTTCGATGCCCTTCCTGGTGGCGGAGAGTATCGCTTTTGGACTGATGGCATCCTACATCGTGTGTGTTTTTGGCTTTGGTGTGCCTGATGCTTGGTACATGAAGCACATGCTGGAGCACACGGATATGACCGATCTGGCGATTGGTATGATCAAAGGTTTTGTGTTTGGGATCATTATTACCCTGGTGTCCTGTCATCAGGGCCTAGCTGCAGAGGATGGTGCGGTTGGGGTGGGTCTGGGGACGACGCGGGCGGTGGTCGTCTCGTCTCTGTCTCTTTTGATCGTGAATTTCTTTTTATCGATTTTGTTGAACTACATCTTCCCCATCGGATCTGGGATATGACAGCGACGCCAAATCCGAGTGCCGCATCGAACGAAGATCCCTTCATTGAACTCAAAGGGGTGCACAAGAGCTTT
>CAZCAL010000396.1:4205-4768 GCA_964496625.1 uncultured Verrucomicrobiaceae bacterium
GCATTGACTTGCAGTTACGACATGGCGAGACCTTAGTGTTGATCGGTCCCAGCGGGGAAGGAAAGACCGTACTGATGAAGCATGTGATTGGCCTACTGAAGCCAGACAAAGGGACGGTGTCAGTGAGTGGAATTATCGTGAATACGCTGGGCGAACGTGAGATGGCACCTATTCGCCAACAAGTCAGTATGATGTTCCAAAACGCAGCTCTTTTCGATAGCATGACCGTCGCGCAAAACGTGGCCTTTCCCTTGGTCGAAGCTGGAGTCAAGGACAAGAAGGAGATCCGCACTCGTGTCGAGGAAGCTCTCGAGCTAGTCGATCTGGCAGAGCATGGCCACAAGCTTCCGGTGAACCTTTCCGGCGGTATGCGTAAGCGGGCCGGAATTGCACGCGCGATTGTCGGCCGCACCCAATGCATCCTCTACGATGAGCCAACGGCGAGTCTGGACCCGGTGGTGTCAGATGTGATCGATCAAATGATCATTCGGATGAAAAGACGCTTCAACGTGACCTCCATCGTCGTCACCCATGATATGAAGAGCATGTTCAAAATCGCGGAT
>CAZCAL010000397.1:0-872 GCA_964496625.1 uncultured Verrucomicrobiaceae bacterium
CCACCTTGCGCGATCACCTCATCATAACCTCGCCTCATCATTGCTGCTTTCTCGGTGCTGGTTTGTTCTAAAGCGACACCAGACTTCGATTTGGGTCGTTCCCAAAATCCCTGCGGCCCCCATTCGGTGAGCATCCATGGACGAGTCCATCCGATGTCAACCAGGTGCTGGCGCAGCGTAAAGAGCCCCCCATAGGTGTTGATGCCGACATAGTCGAGGTGCGGTGTGAACTTGTTTAAGCCCACCGCCTTGTCAGCACTGAGTCCTGCCACTGCGGTGAACGTCGGGTGCGCCGGATCAATCTCCTTTGCCACCAGTGCGAGCTTTTCTAGCTGCTGCCAATACGCTGCATTCCTGCCATCGCCTTCTGCTTCGTTTCCCAATCCCCATGCCAACAGCGCGGGATGATCCCGAAAGGTTAGGATCTCCTGCTGTACTCGCTTCAACTGCTTCGCGCAGTGCTCCGGATTGGCATACGAGAACCAAGCGCACTCAGATTCCAGCCAAATCCCAGCGCTGACTGTCAGCCCCAATTTCTGCGCCTCATCAAGTGTCGTTGCAAGACTGTTGGTGCTCCACGTCCGCAGCGAATTCGCTCCGCGCGCAGCCAGTACGTCAAGATGAGTTTCACCGCCCGCGCCTTTGACAAAATAAGGCTTCCCTCTGCGCGTCATACAGCCGTTTTCATCGAGTGTCACCGCGACCGACTCCGACCAAACGCGAGAGATCGAAGACAACAGCAGTACGGATACAACAACGAAATGGAAGATGCGGTTCATGGGCAGGCAGAGCTTAACCGCTCTTTCGCTGGATTGCCCGGCCAAATTGCGTTTCTTATCTCCATCATGCGAGCGGTTCAGAGAATACTGTGT
>CAZCAL010000397.1:882-4761 GCA_964496625.1 uncultured Verrucomicrobiaceae bacterium
ACTGTGTCTGGGGTTGGGAATCACGTCCTTTGGTTGGGCAGAGGACAAAGGAGCCACTGCCCGTTCCGCCCCACCGCAGGCTGCCGCCGGTATCCCAGTCGAGGGAATCTGGCTCATGGGACAATCCCTTGGCGATGGCTCCGAATCCTTGCCGGTCATTAGCAGCGACGACACGGGCTTTGGAAACTATGCCTTTCAGCGCGGGGTGCGCACTTGGTTGCCTAACGACCACCCCAGCACACCCGAGCAGCGCCCATCGGATCAGTTTCAATGGGTGCCTCTCCGTGCTGAGCAGAATGGCGGCCTGGGCGAGACTGTGGCCAATGGTCTCGCCGACCACCTCAGAAGCGCCCAACTCCATGTCACAGCGCAAGCCCCACATTACCTCGTCGCCTGTGCAGGTCAGGGCGGCAGGCAGATCCAGGAGTTATCCCAGGCAGATCTCTCCGCAGATCCCCGCACCCCAGAGTCAAGACGCCACGGCGGAGGTTATTACCGCACCAGCCTCGATGATGCGCAGCGCGCCATGGAGCAGGCAAAGGTGCGCGGCACTCGCTTCCAGATTGCCGCGCTTTATTGGATGCAGGGAGAGGGCAATGGCGGACCCACTGGCGGCATCATGCCCACCCGCTGGGACCCCGAACTACCGCGGCAGGAGGGCCTGGCTTGGTATCGGGATCAGCTCATCGCTTATCGTCAGCACTGGTCGGCCGACCTCTGTGCCATCACTGGTCAAACGGGAGAGCTGCCCCTGTTCACCTACCAAACTCTCGGCCCCGCAGGCGATGCCCAGCTGCTAGCAGCGGATGCAGACCCGCACATCCATCTCGTGGGTCCACACTATGCGGTCCCCAGCGCCATCAACAGCCGCACCACCTTGGGCCGACACGGCGACCCCATCCACCTCTCTGCGGACGGCGAACGATGGTGGGGAGAGCAAGTCGGAAAGGTCATGCATCGGGTGCTCCATGAAGGTGAAAAATGGCAGCCCCTTCGGCCTCACCGCGCCCATCTCTCAGCCGAGCGTAAGGGCGTGGAACTGGACTTCATCGTGCCTCGTCCCCCATTGGTCATTGATACCACATTTCTCCCGCAGCAAGAGATTGTCACCACGGGTGGCTACACTTCCCTGGCAGGTTTTCAAGTCCGTGACAGCAGTGGTGCCCCCCTGGTCCTCACCGAGATCTCTGTGACCTCGCCCTCAAGTCTGCGCATCACCTTCGCCAAGCCCCTTCCCGCAGATCAAAGCTGCCGCATCAGCTACGGTCATCCCTACACCGCTGCCCTTGGCTCCATCGCAGCCATCCGCTCCTCTGCGGAGAAGCCCGGGATGGAAGAACTCGTGCTCCAGCAAGATCTCACCCAGGCCCTCGCTCCCTTGCTCCAGGAAGGCGAATTCCTCGTGACCACACTCACAGGCACCACCACCCGTGTCCCCATCCGGCACACCCTTGCAAGGGAAGGAGTCACCGTGCTGCGGTATGACCCGCGCGAACTCCGCAATGGCATTCCCTTCGCCCTCGGCCAGTCCATCGTCGCCCAGCGCGCCTTTAGCTATGGCAACCTGCGCGATTCTGATCCAGCGCCCTCGGTTCACCGCTTCGCCGATGCCGCCTACGGCACCAGGGCCGGGCAGCCCTATCCCCTGTGGAACTGGTGCATCCTTTTCTCTGACCTGAAAGTGGAATAACCCCCACGCCTCATCTACCCATCCTACGAGCGCTCTCCGCTCTTTCCCCCATCCACCTGGATGCATTCAATGCGCTAAAACTTCACCTTCCCCAATGCCTTCCGTGGCGAGCCATACGGTGCATCGAGCCACAAAATGTTCTGGCCGTTGCGTCCGCGTGAGGCATTGAAGCCCCAGGATTCGCCACTCTTGGGCGCGGTGCCGAGGTCGGCAAAGGGAACCTTAAACCACGCGGTCCAAGTGCGATCCGGCAGCGAGTATGGCCCCTTTTTGCCAGTGACGCCAAAGCGATACTGCCACGTGCCGTTCCATGTTTTGTCTTCCACGAAGTCGTTCTTTCCGGGCGTGTTCACAGAGTCGTAGCGTGAGCCCTCGACGGGATTGACGGCGAAGCGATAGACCTTTCCGCCAGCAGTCAGCGGCGCGATGGCGAGTTCCACATACTCCTGGGTAAAGGTGTCCTTGTCGGGCTCGCGCGTGTAGAAGTCCTCGGGATGCTTCGTCGGCTGCAGACTCTCAATGCGGACATAGAGATTCTCTTCGTCGCGCAGCAGTTTCATGCGCGTGGGGATGTTCGCATAGGGCATGTCATCGTGAACGCGGAAGTGCGCCTCAGGCACAGTGTCCCAGGCCTTCGAGTCGAGCGCGGGCTCAGTGTCCACGCTGGCGACTTTAAGTTCGTGATCGTCGGTCAAAACACCAGCGCGGATCGCCTTCGTATCCCAGTTGATGCATGTCTTGTTCCACTGTTGCTGATAGCCCTCATTCTCTAGCGCAGCGTGTGTGTAGAAGTGTCCCGAAAAGGGCCTCATCTCCGGCCAGTCACTCAGCGACTTGAACGATGAACGCCCACGGCCACCTGCCATCTTCTCCAGGCCCGTGTGCCATTCATCAATGGCGTCCATTAGTGGATTGAGATTCACCTGGGATGGATTCATGGTCCAGGCGTTCTGCAAATAGAAGATGCGTGCGAGTTGTCGCGCATAGTCGAAATCAATGCGGATCAAATGCAGCCGCGCGAGCACATCGGCGTCCTTTGCATCGGACTCCGCGCGCCTCAGCAGCGTGTCCATATCGGCGCACAGCTCGGGCGTGTAGATGCTCATGACGTGCCACTTGCTGTCGTGATGCCGGGAGCGCGAATACTTGCGATCCCAGGCAGGCATGAAGACGCCGTAGAAGTCCGAATACATCGCCATCTGGGTGTGTAGCAGATCGAAAAAGTTGCTCATCGGTTTTGCGACGTTGCCAAACGCTGCTTCGCAAAACTCATCCTGCAAGGCGTGCCAGTCGGCGGACGGATCGTCCATCAAGCGGCCATAGACATAATAGGCCGGTGCCTGCAGACCGCGCACATAGCCCATCGAACCGTCGCGATGTGTCCACTTCACCTTGTTTCGCTGGAGAGTCTTTACCACCTCCGCCATGTGCTCAGGCGTGCGCTCGGCGATATAAGGTCCAGCTTGTCCGAAGCCGGTGAAGCTCTCCTCAAAACCGCTGATGCCCGCAGGAAACTCCACCCCCGCCAGTCGATCAAAGTCACGCTGCGAGGCGAACTGGATGTCCGGGATCACGTTGTCGGGAAAGCGCTTGATCACCTCCGCAGTGACCGGTGTGTCCTGGTAGTTGAGCACAACAAAGCGAATGTCCGGATGCTTTGACTTCGCGCGCTCGGTGAGGCGAAAGTATGCCTGCCAGAGCTTGCCACTGTCGCCTCGCGCGCGGACATCAGTGAACGAAGCAACCTTGGAACCGAAGAGATTCACGCAATCGTCGCAGTTGCACTGATCCAGCCGGTAAGCATCCATCGGCGAGAGGTGAATGAGCTTCTGCCCCTCCGCGATGAGCTTTTCGATCTCCGCGAACATAAGGTCCTGAACGCCGGGATTCGTCGGGCAATGCGGAACGTATTCGTCGAAGCCAAACTTCTGATCGCACGCGCGCGTGCCGTCGTGCAGCAGCGCGAAGAACTCGGGATGCGACTTTGCATACTTGTCCGTCGGAATCACCTTGGCCCACGATACCTCGCCGCCTCGCAGGGAGCCTAGGCGGGGAAAGAAGTTATTCGCAACGTTGAAGAGCGTCTCATGCGAGTGGTCGTAGTTCGCCAGCATCAACGGCACCTTCTTGCGATCCAAATCCGCAGGCACGGTGACCTTCGCCATTGGCAAGAAGGCGATACTGCGCGT
>CAZCAL010000398.1:0-2713 GCA_964496625.1 uncultured Verrucomicrobiaceae bacterium
CAAGCATCGCAGCAGCGAAGAGTGAGAGGAAGGTGAAGAACTGCTTCTGCCGAGCAT
The DNA here is from genome assembly GCA_964496625.1 of uncultured Verrucomicrobiaceae bacterium. GTDB lineage: Bacteria > Verrucomicrobiota > Verrucomicrobiia > Verrucomicrobiales > Verrucomicrobiaceae > JACKQF01. The sequence continues at coordinate 58 of CAZCAL010000398.1, forward strand.
CGTGCGCCATGTAGGCGACGGAATAGACGAAGATGCATAGGCCGACAAAGGTCACCATCATCAGCATGGCTGCGCTCAATGGATCGAGCAGCCAGCCAAGCTGTAGCTGACCATTGCCGAAGCTGAACCAGTCAAAGTTGTGATACACTCTCCCTCCACCTGCGACTTTGAAGAAGGCAATGACGGAGATGAGAAACGATGCGCCCATGGTACCGATGGTCACCCGTGCTGCCGTCTGTCGAGCGTCCGATGGCAGCATGGCATTGATCGCTGCCGCGACTAAAGGCAGCAGCGGGATCAACCACAGGTATTGGACGATGGAGTTCATTCGCTGACAGGGGGGACATCATCGATGCGTGCGCTGCGTCGATGCCGATAGAGAGCAATCACCAGGGCCAAGCCAACGCCCGCCTCCGCAGCTGCGACGGCGATGGCGAAGATGGCAAACATGACGCCGTCTGGAGAAGGTTGCGCATAGCGCCAGAAGGCGACGAAATTGATGGCGGCCGCATTGAGCATGAACTCAATGCCGATTAGCACCACGATGGCATTGCGTCTGCCAAATACAGCGACCATGCCGATGCCAAAAAGCAGCGCTGAAAGGATGAGGCAACCGTTCAGTTCAAAGTCAGAGTTCATTTGCCGCCTCCTTTCTGATCGTGTTCAGAGGGTGCCGCCAAGAGAAGCGCGCCGATTAATGCTGCGGTCATTAACAGTGCCACGATCATCAGTGCCAGCACGTTTTGTTGGCTGGCAGTGAAGAGTCTGCCGATGTCCTGGACGCTGAGGTCGGGAGGCTGCGGGACTTTGGGAGGTGAATACACGGCCATGCAGGCGGCAATGGCCCCCGCTGTCGCCAACGCGATCAGCGCACCTTGCCAAAAACTGACTCTTTGTGTGGGAATCGGTTCAGCCGCTTCTGTCGCGGGACGGGTGAGCAGTACGGTGAACAGAATCAGAACGGCGACTGCCCCCACATAGACCATCAATTGTACCAGTCCCAAAAACTCTGCATTCAGGTAGAGATAGAGCACGCCCGTGGCCAGAAAACCGAGCGCTGCGCAGAGTCCGCAGTGGACAAGATTACGCAATGTCACCGCTGCCCACGCACTGGCGAGGATTACTGAGGCGATGATGAGGAAGGGGATGCTCATTTCAGTCGGCGTATCGATAAACACGTATTCCACCACGCACACGATTGCCACGCAGTAGTTTCCCAAGGCCCAAAGAGGCGATCAATAAAAGGACGATGGAGACGGGCCAGGACACCCATGCTGAGGTCTTCACCCAGAGCCCTGCAAGCCCAATATTCAGGAGCGTGATCGGTAGCAAAAACTTCCAGGCAAAGTTCATGAGTTGGTCCGCACGAAGACGCGGCAAGGTGCCTCGAATCCAAATGAAGAGCACCACGAACCCTGTGAGTTTCCCGAAGAACCAGACCCACGAAGGGATGAAGTTTAGCATGGGCAGCGGTGCCTGCCATCCTCCCAGGAAGAGCGTGATTGCCATACCGCTGATCGCCATCATGCCAAGGTATTCTGCCATGAAAAACAGGGCATACTTGAATCCAGAGTATTCAGTGAGGTGACCTGCGATCAATTCAGACTCCGCCTCGGGTAGATCAAAGGGCGCTCGATTGGATTCCGCGAGAGCACAGATGAAGAACGTCAATAGAGCAAAGGCTCCCCAGGGCGTGCAGGCGTGCCATTCCCAGAATCCGCCGGCTTGGGCTTCGACGATTTTCACCGTGTCGAGGGAACTCGTTACCATGATCACGGTGACGGCGGCAAGCACCATAGGCAGCTCATAGCTGATCATTTGGGCGATGGCTCGCATCGACCCAAGCAGAGAGTACTTGTTGTGGCTACCCCAGCCGGCCATGAAGATCGATAGCTCCGTCGAAGCGCCGATGGCAAAGAAAAGGAGCAGTCCCAATTCGCAGGGCATGGCCACGAGGTTGCGGCCAATGGGCAATACTGAATAGACCAATAGTGATGGAACGATCAAGGCGATGGGGGCCAGAAAGTGCAGGACTTTATCGGCTCGCCATGGAACGATATCTTCTTTGATCAGCATCTTGATGCCGTCTGCCAGTGGCTGAAGGATGCCGAAAGGGCCGACGCGGTTTGGCCCTGGTCGGTTCTGGATGCGACCAAGTCCTTTGCGCTCAGCAAGAGTGGCCATTGCAAACAGAGAGGCAAACACGGCGATGATGGCTCCGGCAGAAATGAGCATCGAGACCCATGGCTGCAACCACGCAGGGAAAAAGCTCACCGCCCATCTCGAAATGAGAAGGGGAGCCTGATCAATGCGCTCGATAAAAGTCATCCGTTAAATGGGTCAGGTGGCAGCGGAAGATGGGGGTGCAGCTTTGGCTGCCGCAGCAGCAGCTTTTGCCTTTGCTGCCTCTTCAGCTTTGCGTTTGTCCTCGGCGAGTCGATTGTCCACCTCATCCGCCTCGGTGGGCTTGATCTGGTGGTAGTAGTGATTGGATTTTGCGAGACGGTGTTTGTCCACCAGCAGCCCGGTGAATCGGTCGTCTCCAGCCAGTTCGTAGATGTTGTCCATCTTGATCGCATCAAAGGGGCAGACCTCGGCACAAATCCCGCACTGCATGCAGACGGAAAAATCGATGTCAAAGACGCGAGGATGCTTC
>CAZCAL010000398.1:2723-4759 GCA_964496625.1 uncultured Verrucomicrobiaceae bacterium
CAGCGCCTTGTTATTCGCGTCCCGATCCTGGATGATAAAGATGCACTGTGGCGGGCACTCCTTTTCACAGATGCGGCAGGAGACGCAGCGCAGTCCGCCCATCGTGTCATCGCCGTCATAAACGAGAAAAGGAAAGGTGCGGAAGTGTTCCTTCGTCTCCACCTTCTGCTCGGGATACTCCACTGTCGGCAGCCGATTTTTGTCATAGAAACTGCCCACGACGTTTCGCGCAGTTTCTTTGAGACCTTTGAGAATGCCGGTGCCTAACATGATGTTTCAGTCCTCGGGTTAACGGTCCACTTCTCCCAAAACAATATCAACGCTGCCAAGGATGGCGATTGCGTCGGCGACAGTCCCTCCCAGGCACATGTCTTCTAAAATGGTTAAGTTGATGAGGCTGGGGGGGCGCACGCGATAACGATACGGGCTTGGACCTCCTTCACTGATCAAATAAAATCCCAGTTCGCCCTTCGGTGCCTCAATGCGTCCGTAAGCCTCGCCCGCCTTGGGACGCAGTCCTCGCGATTTTGCTTTGGCATCCATGATCTGGCCTGCCGGCAGTGCACGCAGCGCTTGATTGAGGATCTTCAAGCTCTCGCGCATCTCTAAGAGTCGAATCATGAAGCGATCATAGCAGTCGCCGTGCTCGCCTATCGGTACTCGAAAATCAAAACGGTTGTAGATCGAGTAGCCATCGACTTTTCGCAGATCGTGGCCCACCCCGGCGGCGCGGAGGCACGGACCCGTGATGCCGGCATTGATGGCCAGTTCTTTGGACAGCACTCCGACGCCTTGCGATCTCGCAATGAGAATCTCGTTCGTTGTCAGGAGTGACTCGAATTGATCCAAAAAGCGCGGGTAGGCAGCGATGACACGGCGTGCTTCATCGATCCATCCAGCGGGGAAGTCGCACCGCACACCGCCAAAGCGCATGTAGTTGCACATCATCCTGGCGCCGGAGAGCCCTTCGAACAGATCGAGGATTTTTTCCCGCTCGCGAAAAGCATACATGAGCGGTGTGCCCATGGCACCGAGGTCCTGGACAAAGAAGCCCATCAAGCAGGTGTGATTCACCAGTCGGGTGAGTTCGCCGACGATGACACGGATGTATTCGGCGCGTTCAGGGACATCAAAACCGCTGAGTTTTTCGACAGCTAAGCAGTAGGCCCAGTTGTTGGTCATGGAGCACAGGTAATCCAGACGATCCGTGTAGGGAATGGAGCCGAGATAGCTGACATCTTCCGCGATTTTTTCGTGATTGCGGTGGAGGTAGCCGAAGACGGGTTTGAGTGAAACGATGCGTTCCCCTTGGAGCTTCACATCCATGCGAAAGACCCCGTGAGTGGAGGGGTGATGCGGCCCCATGGATACCTCCAGCACCTGGCCTTCCAATGCATCCGTTTTCTCTTCGATGGTGACACCGGGGATCATGAGGAAGCTGCAGCCTCCTCTCCGCTAGCGGGTCGCTTGGCTTTCTCTAGCACCGCATCATGGGGGGTGGGCTCCCACTCGTAGTCATCCGGTTCCACATAATCTTTGCGCATCGGGTGACCTTCAAATTCATCCCACATGAGGATACGGCGCAAATCAGGGTGGCCATCAAAGACGATGCCGAAGAGGTCGTAAATCTCGCGTTCTTGAAATTCGCACGATCTCCAAATGGGTGTCAGCGAAGGCAGCGCTACTTCGTCGCTGCGGTTCCCGGTGCGCAGACGCAGGATGACCGGACCATGTCTTTTGGCCATGGAATAGAGATGATACACTGCCTCCAGGTAACCAGGCACGGTGCGTGTCACGTCTTTGCTGACATCTCTTCCTTCGCCATCGACAGTTTCGCGGACGGTGATCTTTTCTTTGATCTCTTTGTCCGGCCAATCAACTCCAGTGACGTTGGATGCATAGTCAAAGGCGAGGTCGGGCTCGTCTCGCAGCCATGTGGCGATAGCGAGTGCGTGAGACGGATCGATGATCAGGGAGTGCTGCGCGATTGGGGCCGGATTCAGCAGCACTTCGACCTTCGCATCAGGGACGGCTTG
>CAZCAL010000399.1:0-3091 GCA_964496625.1 uncultured Verrucomicrobiaceae bacterium
CGGCCACCCCATCGTCATTGGCATCGGTCAGCTTCCATAAACTTGGGATGCAGGTGAAATACACGCCATCATCTTCCGGCAAAAGCGAGAAGCCAATCCCTTCCAGAGGTCCCTTGAATTGATCACTGAAAAGGGTCCGCCGATCTGCCGCTCCGTTACCATCAGTATCCTCCAGCCGAATGATGCGGTCAGGTGTGTTCGTGAAGAAACCCTCAGGAAAGCGGCCCGGGATGGAGTCCTGCAACTTCGCACGATCCTCCAGAGTCTGGGATTGAAAGTCACCCCGAATAAACTCATTCACACCGCGCAAATCTGGCACCCCTTGCCAAAAGCGATTCACCTCTGCGACGAATACCCGCCCCTTGCGATCAATGCCAAAGCTCCCAGGATTCTCCACAAACGGAAACCTCACCCAAGTGTGCCCCTCCAGTCCCTCTTGTTTGATAAACCCCGAGAAGGCATCCGACTTATTCTTCATCGCAGGCAGATCCTTTTCCGGCACACTGGGGATGGGATGGTAGCGCTGCGCCATCTCCTGCGGGGTCAACGCGGACCCAGTGGTGATGGCAGCGAGGATGAAAAGGGCGGTTAGATGCGGGGAGAATTTCATGTCCATAGTGGCAACGACACCAAACCACGATTTGGCCACTGAGAAATGCGGAATTTTCAAGAACTTGATAACAATCCCAGGCGTCGTTCTCACAACGCCACCCGAACCTAGCCTCGAAGCCTATGCCTCCCCGTCGCTACCCTCATCCAGCCGTTTCACCATCTCGCGGATGTCCCTAGCACCACGAATCGCGACCCAGAGCGTGATGGTGGAATACCAGGCCACCACGCCCCCAATCATCGTTAGCCAAAACCAATGGGAGACTGCGTTCATAGGATTTCGCCTTTCGATTTGGGTTTTATTAAGGAACCGATGATCATACCAACCGCCGCAGCGACGAAGGCAGCAATGCCTGCTTGTTCCTTCGTGACACTGGCAGCAATGGGAGCCAGCGACGGGATTTTTTCAAAGCTCAGATGCAATACGGGCACCAAGGCACCGCAGACGATGGCAGCCAGCGCCCCCCAGTTGTTCGCAGGCTTCCAGTAGCAACAGGCGATCAGTAGCACGCTCATGCTCGACAGATAGATGGACCCTGTCAGCGCCAAGTAGGCCCAGACATTCCCTTGGATTTCATACATCAACCCGAAAACGAAGAGATAGACCCCAATGAGCGCAATGATGCAGCGGTTCCAACGAATAGCGCGGGCGTGAGTCCACTTTCGCCGACGGAAAGGTGCAAGGATATCGTTGTAGATGACACTGCCCCAACTCAGCATGTAGCTCGCATCCGTTGACATGTCCGCCGCTAGCATCGCCGCGATAAGCAACCCCATCAGGCCCACTGGCAGGAAGGTGCTGAGGAACTTCGGCATCGTATTCAATGCAGCATCGTTGAGCTTTGACTGCACCTCGCTCGGCAGTGCCTCCAACTCCGTCGCGGTAAGTGTCGCCAAAGGTTTCCCCACCGCAGAACCTTCTACCTTTTGCACCACGGCAATGGGCAGTGCAGTGCGCTCATTTTCGCTGAGGAAATCCAGCGGCTTCCAGCCAATGACCGCCAGCGCGGCAATCCCCCACAGACCTGGGATCATCCATCGACAGACGAAAAAGAAACTCGTGTGGGAGAAGACCTTTCGTCCTGTCGCCGCATCCTTCGCGGCCAACAGTCGGGAGACGACCGTCTGCCAAGTCAAGGTCGCCGCAATGCCCATGAGGACTTGGAAGATAATAAAACTCCACCCGGTATCAGGATTGGCCCAAGGGGCGAAGCCGCCTGCTCCGTGATGAGTCTCCACCGCAGCCACCAGTTTATCCCAACCGATCTGGGTCAGAATCATGATTGTCACCACCAGCATGCCCACACTCATGACGACGAATTGCAGAAAGTCTGTGACCAGCACCGACAACATCCCGCCAAGGATCGTATAGACCGCCACCACGATGAGCAGCACCGTCATGATCATCACCAGATGACCCAGACTCAGTCCGGTAACGAGACACAAAAACTGCCCACCGATTTTCAAGAACACTCCCATGTTTAGCAGCCCGCCCATGACGATCACCACGCCAGAGAGCCAGCGCACAAATTTCCCAAAGCGCTTCTCAAACAACTCCGGCAAGGTCATCACGCCGGAGTCGCGCAATCGATTCACACAAAAGCCCGACATCCCAATCACCAGCATGGCCAGAGCCTGACAAATGCCCGGCAAGGCACCCGCAAAGCCCTGCGTGTAGCCACCCTGTGCCGCATACATGCAGGTGATGACGCCAAATTCGGTCGCTGCCAAAGAAGCGATCCCGAGATGCAAATTCATCTCCCGTCCCGCCACCAAAAAATCCTCCACCCGCCGCACCCGCTTGCGCAGCCACACGCCCGCTGCCATCGTAAACAGCAGATAAAGGCCGATGATCGAGCCGTCGATGGTCCAGGAGAAGGAGGTCATGCGCGAGTGAGATTTGCGAGGTGATATTGATCAATCGACAACTCTTTGACCAGACAATTTCCACGCAAAAGCCCGTGCATCCATCTCGCGAATGAAGTCGTCCTTACCCTCAGAGTAACGGGAGATGTCTGTTGGGTGCTGTTCTGCCAGCTTCAGTTTTAGAGCTTCGTATTGTTTGGCGCAGTCCGAATGAGCACGCATAAAATCACGAAACGCCAGATGCCGATCAATCTGCGGTGACCCTGCCTGGAACGCATGAATTTGATGAGTGCGATTTCCGTCAGCATCATCCTTGCGGAAGTAACGACGCCCCAAAATCCCCAACTCACCCAGGCACTCGTAGCCCAAGGCAGCCATCTGCCCCTCCGACTCATCAAGCGCTCCTAGATCGGTAATCACAGCCAACATGTCAATGATCGGCTTGGCACAGATCCCTGAAATGGCCGTACTGCCAATGTGGTGGATGGCAGACAACACATCGCCCAAAGCAACCGCCACCCGGCTTGACTCAATCCTGAAATCATCAAGCCACTTGGGATCATGGGGAACAAGGCAGACGTGTTGCATCGGGAAGCCTACTGGAATTCTGCGCACC
>CAZCAL010000399.1:3101-4757 GCA_964496625.1 uncultured Verrucomicrobiaceae bacterium
CAGATCGTCGCAGCGCTATGGTTGTGCCCTTCACCGTGGATTAAGTTGAGTTCAAAGCTATTCACACGGCTGAGATCCAAAATGTTGGTCAATTTTCAGAATATGGAGTCGGATCATCGAGATCGCTGACCCCATCTGCGTCCGCATCAGTGGCGGCTCTGCGCGTCCATTCCGGCGGAGATTGCACTCGAATGGCATTCCAAACCAACTGAGCAAACTGCCCTCGATTGAGGAGATCCTTAACCGCAATATCAGCATCGTAACCTTTGCACAATGCCAGCACAGATTTACGCCATTCGTCCGTTGCGGGAGACTCGGGCCGGAAGTCAACATCACGACGAGACTGCGGCAACAAACCTCTGGCGGCGAGCCTATTGATGGCGACAAAGGCAGGATGGTCTGCCGGCAAATCGCGATAGGGCCATAGCAGCATTGGAACGCCTTCCGTTCCGCCACATAGGGCGGCTTGAACCTCTTCCAGGCCTGCGCGGCTCCAGGCCAAATCTCGTGGTTGGGTCTGATGGTGTAAACACACCGCAGCGATCGCCGCAGCCGCTTGACCAATGTGTACGCGATGGTCATGAAGACGAATCGCAGAACTGACAATGCTGCTGAAGCCAACATTGCCCTGGGCACCGATCAGGCCATTCATCTTTACTGGGATGAGGCTGCGCATTGGGAAGACGCTGCGATCACTGAGTGTCTGATTCTCACGGCCAGACTTCTCATAGTGTGTCCACGGACCTGAATCACCTTCGCTCTTCAGATAGGCGCGACCGGTGTCATGAAAATCAAAAGGAAATTGCCAACTGAACACGCCATCGGCATACATCACCGCCGCAAGACTCTCTTTCGCATCCGACTTCACCTTCCCATCGGTATTCAGACTGTCCTGCTCGCGCACCATGTAGAGGGACTTCATTCGCAAGCCCTCGGATGTAAGGCTTCATTGGCAGATTGTCCGCCGTTCCAAACTCTGTGCTAAGGTGATATCGACGAAGGCTGTTGGCCTTGTCTGCAGCCTGATCGTGAACCGACGTCTGCAAGTAGTACAACAATCCCAGCGACTGCGCTTTTACGTCTTCAAAGACAATCTGCCGCTGCTCTCGTGTCATCAACACAATGTTTTTCATCGAAGCTCCAGCCTCAGTCGCCTCCAATGCCTCAGCGACATGACGCGGCAGGCGCTCCAGCGGATAGTCCTGCCCATGAGAGTAGCAGATCAGCGCCGAGGTGATCCCGTCTTTACTGGCACCGCCCTCCACGATGCGACGCATCGTCAAAATGGAAGACTGCCGCGCCGCCTGCTTCCCTTTCGCTGGCCAAGGTGGAATGCCGTTGCCCTTGACTGGATGATCCCATTGCAGCGTCACAGCTTCCTTTTTACCAAAAGGGGTTGAGCGGAAGTAACGTCGCTCATCATAATGCGGCGGCTCAGGGATTGGTGTCGCGCCCTCGCTTTGTTCGATGATCATTGCCCAGGTGATCGGATTCATCTCGTTGGGTGGATTCACAGACACATCTTCATGAGCGCTCGGCTCGCCATAACGGGCACGCGGATCAGGCCCAACCTCAAAAGCAGCGCCTGAAAGTTGCACCACATCTCCCCAATCAGACGCATCAATCGTGTAGGCAGCTTCGACCGTCAGTTCCTCC